>JAEVYR010000030.1 GCA_023392645.1 Chloroflexota bacterium
TTTCCTAAGCACCCACGCCGGCGGGGGAACCACCCCCCGGCGGGCGGGCCTCCAATCTTGTTCTGCCCACAAATCACTGTGACATTGACCGCGGCGATCCGAGTTCTCATCGAACCGCGGAGGCGCGGTCGAGTCGCGGCTATGTTGGTTGCCCCGCTACTCCGGCTGCCAGGTGACGCCCTCGTCGAAGGCGACGGGAACGTAGCCCGTAAAGGCGCCCTGCCGGGTGCCGGTGAGGACTGGCGATTGCACCCATGCCTGGGTCCAATGCCCGAGCGGCACGTACACCGCGTTGTCGACGAGCAGGCTTTCGGCCTGGGCGAACTTCTGCTGGCGCTCGGCGGTGTCCAGTGAGACGAGCGCATCGCCGATCAGCGTCGTGAACTGCTCGGCCGCCTGGGCGAGGTCCTCGTTTTCGAGCTCCGGCGACCAGTTGAACCAGCCCACCATCGCGGCGGCGTCCGGCAGTCCGATCGCGGCCAGGCCAGATGGCGAGTTGGTGAGCGGCCACCACCAGCGAATATCGAACTGAAGACCGCCGTTGTCTCCCCGAAGCCCCTCGATCTGCTCCGCCGTGAGTGTGGTGTCATGCTCGATCACGAGGCCCGAGTTGTCCTGGATCATCTGGAGCAGCGCTGCCGCGTGATCGATCTCCGCCTGTGGCGAGCTCGCCGCCTGGTGGTAGATCACCAGCGGCATCTCCTCTTCGGTGATTCCGGCGCCGGAGATCAGCGACCGCGCGGTGTCGGGATCGAAGGCCGGCAGCTCGGGCGCGGCATAGTCGGCCGTGTTCGAAAGCACAGGCGGCGTCAGCGAGCCCGCCGGCGCGAACCCGCCTCCCATGATGTCCGTTGCCCACGCAGTACGGTCGATCGCCAGCGCGACAGCCCGGCGCACGTCCGGATTGTCGAACGGCGCCTGGGTGAGATCCATGCCGATCATCATCGTCGATCCCGACAGCGGCACGGTCTGCAGGTCGCCCTCGACTTCGGACCGAAGCGGATCGGGCACATCGGCGATCGGGAATGTGCCGTCGCGGAACGCAGCAATCGCCGTCTCGGCTGCCTGCGGACCGTCGAACACCATCCACTCGATCGCGTCGACAGCCATTTGGCCACCGGTGGAGGGCGATGGGGACATCCGGATCGCCGCGGGGTCGTCGGATTGCACGAACTGCCATGGGCCGGCCGACGCGCCGGCGAAGGGGGCATCGGCATCGGAGACGCCGTCGAGCGCGGCCACATCGACTGCCGCCCAGACGAACGTCGCCAGGTCCTCCGGAAAGAACGCGTAGGGTTCGGCGAGGCGGATGGCGACGGTGGTCTCGTCGCGCGCCTCGAAGCCAATGTCGTCGGACTCGCCGGTGGCGTAGGCATCGAAGCCATCGACACGGCGCATGTAGGTGGCCATCGGCGCGATCCGGACCGGGTCGATCGCGCGCTTCCACCCGTCGATCAGGGCCTGCGCGGTGATGGGATTGCCCGAGGCGAACGCCGCGCCGGGGGCGATCGTCGCGACCCAGGTCGCACCGTCGTCCTCCGGCTCGATGGTGTTGGCGAGCACCTGCACGACCTTGCCGTTCTCGTCGAATCCGAGCAGGCCGGTCCAGACGTTGGGCAGCATCACCCAGTGCGGGCCCCAGTTGGCTGCGCGATGAGGGTCCAGCGAGATAGGTTCGCCGTGCGGGTAGAGGGGCACTCGCAGCACGTTCCCGTCCGCCTCGGGCGTCGATTGTGCCGCCAGCAGGCGGCCGGCGTGGGGGAGCGAAAGCGCGCCGGCGACGGATGCGCCGATCGCGGCGCGGCGCGTCAACGTGCCGCGGCGGACTCGGTCGGGGTTGGGTGCGTACATGCGATTCCTCCGCTTTGGGGCGACGCCGGCGCGTCATCCCTCGTGGTGATGCGGTGCAGTTGCCTCTCCAAACGCACGCCCGGCGCGCTTCGTTCCGCTACTGGGCGTTTCGCAGCGCGTCGAGGTCGACCTGTTCGATGAACGCGGCGAGCAGGTCGACACAAGCGTCGATGTCGGACACGCTGGCGGTCTCGTTCACCGTGTGGACGTAGCGGCAGGGCATCGAGATCGTGCCGGTGAAGGCGCCGGCACGGCTGCGCTGGATCGCCCCGGCGTCAGTGCCGCCGCGCGGCAGAACCTCGAGCTGATGCGGGATGTTCTCGCGCTCGGCGATCCCACGGAGCGATTCGATCACCGCCTGGCTGGGAATCTGCGAGCTGTCGAAGACCTTGATCGCCGCGCCATCGCCGAGGCGCGTCACGGCGGCGTCCTTCGGCATGCCGGGGATGTCACCGGCGATGGTGACATCGAGGGCGATGGCGATGTCGGGTTCGACGTCGTAGGCGGCGGTGGTCGCGCCGCGCAGCCCGACCTCCTCCTGTGTCGTGGCAACGGCGACAACCTCGGCGCCGCCACGAGCGGCGGCTCGCACGGCCTCGATCATCACGTAGACGCCGAGGCGGTCATCTAGCGCCTTGCTGACGATGTTGTCGCCCATGCGCACGGTGTCACGCTCAAGCGTGATCATGTCGCCGACCGAGACGCGCTCCCGGACCTGCTCGGCGGGCAACCCAATGTCGACGAAGAGGTCTTCGAGCTTGATGTCCTTCGCCTCGCCGGGTGCGAGCAGATGCGTCGGCTTGGTGCCGGGTTGCAGCGCGCCGGGGATGGGATCGCCCTCGCGGGGGTGCACCACCACGCGCTGAGCGACGAGCACGCGGGCGTCAAACCCTCCAACTGGCTGGAGACGGATGAAGCCATCGTCGTCGATGAAGCGGACGATGAAGCCGATCTCGTCGATGTGCGCGGCGATCATGATCCGTGGCCCGGAGCCGTTGCGGGTGGCGATCAGGTTGCCCATCGTGTCGACCCGAATGGAATCGGCGAGGGGCGTGAGCTCATCGCGAACGATGTCGCGAATCGCGCGCTCGCGTCCACCGATGCCGGGAGCCTGGCACAATCGTTCGAGCAGTGAAAAATCCATGAAATCCCTTTCGTAGGGGTGTCGCGATCTCCGGTGATCTGTACCCCATTATGAAACAGGGTGGCTGCCCGCGGCAGCCACCCTGTTTCTTCGTGAGCGGAAACGTCCTCGATCGCGCTACTCGCCGCCGATCAGCAGGAAGGTCTCACTGCCGAAAATGCCGTCTTCCAGCGTAGTCACGGTCGCGAGGCCGACGATGTTCGGGTACGGGTTGGCCGCGGCAGCGGGCGAGGCGGCCGGCGCGCCGAAGAAGTCCTCGCAGGCCTCGCCGTCGAAGTCCTGGTCGAGCTGGTAGTTCTCGAACTGGTCCTCGTCATAGGCGGCCTGCGCGTCCGCCTGCGTGGCGTACTCGCCGCAGGAGGGATCGGCGTCGGTCGAGCTGCCCATGCTGCCCGACACCCCGATCACGAGCTGAAGGACCGCCGGCATGTTGACGTAGGTGAGGCTGCCATATTCGCTCGGCATGTGCTCCATCACCGCGGTGAAGTTCGGGTCCTGCGACATCGGGCTCTCGGCGCCGTTGGCGTAGTCGTTCACGCCGCTGCCAACGCCGATGACGAGGTCGTCGCCCACCACGCCGAAGTCAACCGTGGTGTTGATGCCGCTGTCGCTGATATCGACCGAGTTGACGGTGGAGTCGCCGACCTGCGTCTGCTGGACGGCGGTCTGGTCGCCGAGCAGGGCGCCGACGAGCATCGCGACGCGCGTCATCGTGTCGGTCACGGCCGCGGCGTCGTCGACCTGGCTGACGATGAGCGCGTTGACGTCGGGCGTCATCGATTCGATGTCGCCGACCGCGACGGAAATGCCGAACTCGCCGGTGAGGTGGTCGATCAGGTCAGTCTTGAGGTTGAACCCGAGCAGCTGCTCGGCCTGGGCGAAGACGCGTTCCTGCTCGGCTTCGAAGTCGAAGTCCGCCGCTGGCGTCGCCATCATGTCGTCGCCGTTGAACTCGCTGGCGAAGATGAAGGCGAGCATGGTGAGCGTGCCGGTGGCGTCGATGTCGGTGCCGTTCGCGGCGAAGAGCGCATCGGAGCGCACCTTGTCGTAGAACGAACCGTCGATCGGCGTCAGCTCATCGAAGTCGCCCTCGGCGGGGATCGACTTCGTCACGAGCCTGAAGCCATCCTGCTCGGCCGTGAGCGCGTAGCCGGTCCACGCGTTGAGAAGCGGGCTCATGGACGTGGTGAGGGAGTCGACCGAGTCCGACGCGGTTGTCTCGACCTCGGCGAGAACGGCCGGGCCGTCGAAGTAGCCGCTCGAAATGGATTCGGCCGGCAGGAGGGCGTTCACGCGCTGGTAGTTCTCGTTGGTCGAGAGGTTCGGCGTGTCGCCGTTGAAGGTGTCGATGATCGGGTGAATGTCTTCGGCGCGAGCGGCGGCTACGATGAACTCACCCACCATCGCGATGGCGCTCGGCGTCGCGGAGTCGTCGGTCGGGTCCGGGGTGAAGGTGGTGATGGTCACGCCACCGTACTCGGTCTCCGACAGCTCACCGGTGGTGTGGGTATCGCCCTGGAGCTCCGCGACCATCGTGTCGTAGACGTCCTGCGGGTTGTCGGCGGCGATGACGGCGGCGAAACCGCCCTCTTCGAGCGATTCGGTGGCCATCGTCGGGTCGACGGAGACATTGGCCACATCGATGTTGTCGGCTTCAGGGATCGAGGTCACGACGACGCCGACGTTGGCGTTCTCGGGGAACTCATCTTCGGCATCGAGCTGTTCGATCGGATCGCCGAGACCGGCGCGCTCGGAGAGCTGCCGGGCGAGGACCATCTGGTCCGAACTGGCGTCGAGGTTCACCTGGGCAAACGCGAGCGCGTTGTCGGGTACGACCGAAACGATGCCTTCGCCGCTGGTGGCGGTCGGCGTCTGGGCGGCCATGACGCCGATGGGCGCGCTCATGGCGGCGACGATAGCGAGCACGACGAGCGTCACGGTCCAGCGTGCCGGGCGCAGCACGTCGCTCTGCAACGAATGGGTTCGACTCACGGAAGACACTCCTTCGGGGGTAAGCGATCCACGCGTGTGGATCTGGGCGTGCAGTGTAACCCTCGATGACGGGGCAGGCGCGTCAGCGGCGTTCCTCATCCGGCTGGATGTGGTCATCAATACCAGTCGCGAGCGAGAGAAAGATGATGAACAGTGCGCCGAGGATCACGATGATCGCCGCCAGCACACCGAGCGTGACGACGGCCTTGATGAGCTCGATGAAGATATCCACCTGGTTCTCCGTTCCCTCCCGCGGTCGCGGCTGCATGGCTCCTGCCTGTCATTGCGGCAAGTATATCCCGACACGGTGCCTGCCATGGGCAGCCACCCCGGAATCGCGCCAATCTGGCTGGGTTGGCCGCTGGCCCACTTTGAAAACGCGACGAAAACCCGGCACGGCGCAGGTCGGGCGGCTGACGTTGCGATCGACTCGCGCGCCTTCCGGGCAAGCCGCGAAGGGGCGGTCCGATCGGACCGCCCCTCGACGTGCTCGTTCTGAATTGTGCGCTACGCGACGACGGGCACCTCGCTCATCTGGCCGGTGAGATGGAACTCACCATCGTCGCCGACCGAGAGGGTCACGGTCTCGCCCTCGTGCAGGGTGCCGTTGAGCAACCCGATCGCGAGCGGATCGAGCACCCGCTTTTGGATCACCCGTTTCAGCGGCCGCGCGCCGAAGGTTGGGTCGTAGCCAAGTGTCGCCAGCAGGTCGCGTGCCTCGTCGGTCACCTGAAGCTGCATGTTCCGCTCCGCGAGGCGTTGGCGCACCTCATCGAGCTGGATGGCGACGATTTCCCCGAGCTGCTCCCGGCTGAGCTGCGTGAAGATGATCACCTCGTCGACGCGGTTCAGGAACTCCGGCCGGAAGTTGGCGCGCAGCGCCTCCATCACCTGGCCGCGAACCTCGCCGACATTGTCCTCGGTCATCCGCATGATCGCCTGGGAGCCGAGGTTGCTGGTCATGATCACCACCGTGTTGCTGAAGTTCACGATGCGGCCCTGACCGTCGGTGAGGCGGCCGTCATCGAGCACCTGCAGCAGGATGTTGAACACATCCGGGTGCGCCTTTTCGATCTCGTCGAAGAGGATCACGCTGTACGGTCGGCGGCGGACCGCCTCGGTGAGCTGGCCGCCCTGGTCGTAGCCGACGTACCCCGGAGGCGCGCCGATCAACCGGCTGACGGCGTGCTTCTCCATATATTCCGACATGTCGATGCGCACCATCGCCTGGTCGCTGTCGAACAGGAACTCGGCCAGCGCTCGTGCCAGCTCGGTCTTGCCGACGCCGGTTGGGCCGAGGAAGATGAAGCTGCCCATCGGCCGGTGCGGATCGGAGAGACCGGCCCGCGATCGCCGGATGGCGTTCGAGACGGCCTCGATCGCCTCGTCCTGCCCGATCACGCGGGCGTGGAGCCGGTCCTCCATCTTCACCAGCTTCTCGATCTCGCCCTCGACGAGGCGGCTGATCGGAATGCCGGTCCAGCGGCTGACGACCTCGGCGATGTCCTCGCTGTCGACTTCTTCCTTGAGGAGTTTGCCGCCCGATTGCAGGCGTTGCAGCGTCATTTCCTCATCGTGGAGCTTCTGCTCGAGCTCCTTGGCCCGGCCGTATTGCAGCTCGGCCGCCTTGTTGTAGTCGTAGTTGCGCTGGGCCTGCTCGATCTCGATCTTCAGGCGATCCATCTCGTCGCGCAGCTCGGAGATCGCCATGATCGCCTCGCGCTCCTGATCCCAGCGGGATCGCAACGCGTCGCGCTCGTCCTTGAGGTCAGCGAGCTCCTGCTCCAGTGCTTCCAGGCGCTGGTGCGAAGCCGGGTCGGTCTCCATCTTGAGCGCCTCGCGCTCGATTTCGAGCTGCATGATGCGGCGCTCCGCCTCATCGAGCTCGATGGGCATCGAGGTGATCTCCATGCGGAGCCGCGACGCCGCCTCGTCGACGAGGTCGATCGCCTTGTCCGGCAGGAACCGGTCGGAAATGTACCGGTCGGAGAGCGTCGCCGCCGCGACCAGCGCCGAGTCGAGGATCTTCACCTTGTGGTGCACCTCGTAGCGCTCGCGCAGGCCGCGCAGGATCGAGATCGTGTCCTCGACGGTCGGCTCGCCGACGTACACCGGCTGGAACCGGCGTTCGAGCGCCGCGTCTTTCTCGATGTACTTGCGGTACTCGTCGAGCGTGGTCGCGCCGATGG
>JAEVYR010000056.1 GCA_023392645.1 Chloroflexota bacterium
CCGTGGGCAGCGAACGCGAAGCGCCGCCTACTTGAAGTAGCTCTCGAACGATCGATCGGCAATAACATCACCGCTGGCATCGTAGATCGTGCGGGTGAACCCGAAAGCGTTGCCGCCCATCGTGTACGGTTCCAGCGCCACATCGCGGCCGTCGCCGGTGCCATAGATGTTGATGTACACGTGCAGGTCCCAGGCGTCGGCCTCGACCAGCAGCCAGTCATCGGTGTAGTTCTCGAAGGTGAAATCCGCCCACTCGTCCGGATTCGAACCGTACTGGAGAATCGATGCGTCGAAGCCCGGACTCCAGCCGTCTGCCTCGTAATTCGGCAGGCGATAGGTATGCGGGTACCAGTCGCCGATCGGCATGCCAGCCTCCAGCGCCGCCCGGAACGCGGTCGTCGACACCTGGCACACACCCCCGCCGACGTCGCGCCCGACCTCGTCGCCGACCACCACCAACGCTTCCTGATACCCCTTGGCCGGGGTGATCTCGCCAATGGCGCGATTGAACGAGAACGTCCCGCCGGGCGGCACCAGGGTGTGGTCCAGCAGCTCCGTCGCCACGTAGATGTTGGCGTCACGAGAGGCATTGCCACCGGCGAAATTCGAATCGCCGGTGCCGAGCAGCTCCGTGATGCCATAGGCGTCCGTGTTCCGATCGTCGATCTCCGGCGCGATCTCGACGACCGGAATCTCGACGCTCCCGTGGCCGTTGAGGAAGCTGTCCCCAACCGCATTGGCGAACGCATCGGAACGCAGGGCCGCGCCGTAGGCGCCCTCCTGCACCACCACCAGGCCATCGTCCCATCCGAACACCGCGTCGACGGGCTTGGCGTTGATCTCGTCGGAGAATCGCTCGCGCAGCGCCGCGGAGAGACCCTTGGTGTCGACGGAGAGTTTCGCCGACGGTGCTCCATCCGACTGCACCACGTCGACCGTCACGAACTTGACAAGTTCCGTGCCCTCGACCTTCCACGATCGATCCCCGAAGGTCACGGGGACCGGCTTGCTCAGCGCATCGACCACCTGTTTCTCTGCCGGTGCGAGCGCCTCAACGGTGAAATCGGGGTGCGCGACATAGGTTGGCATCGACACCGATATCGGCGTCAGGGCGCCGAGGGCGCTGAGCACTTCGGCTCTCGCCGCCTTCCGATCGACCTTGACGCCGTCACTGCCCGGAACGGTCTCGACCGTGGTGCCGTCGATCTTGAGTGACGGGTTGACCGGAGCCTGGTCGATGTCCGCATCGACCGAGTCGAACCAGGCGTCAAGCGCGTCCTCGTTGACGGTGGTTTGCAGCGGGACAACCTGATCGGCGCCAAGAATGTCGCCGACGAATTCGAGCCGCGATGTGGCGTTACCGCCGCGACCGAGCTGCCGCGCTTCGGCGAGCGACTCGTCGAGCATCACGGTCACGCCAAGCTCGGACAGCGATGGCGTCCACACCTTGCCCTGATAGGCGAACGTGAAGGTGCCGTTTTCCAGCGCGTCCGCCCGTTCGCGGAGCTTCGACTCGGCGTGAGAGATCGACAGGCCGCCGACGGGCACGTCGCCGACGACGACGGCCGGATACACGCGATCCGCGTAGGCCACCCGGAAGACCACCAGCCCAACAGCGAGGAGCAGGACGCTCCACATCAGGATGGGCACCACCCGGCGCAGGATGGCGCCGGATCGAGAGCCCGTCGCGGAACCCTCCGGATCGGTCACCTCGTCCGGCTCGAGCTCGGGCATCACGCTGGAGCGGAGTCGCCGATACCCTCCGGTGGTCAACCGCCGGAAAGCCGCAAGCGGGACACCCGCCGCCTGGCTCGAAATATCCTGACTGCCAAGGGATCGCGCCATGCCGTCGTATCTCATTCCCGAAGTGCTGAGTCGCGGCCGGCGCGATGGCAACCCGCGCAGGATCGCCCGATTGGCCGCGGCCGCCGGACCGCGAGGATGCGGCCAGTCGGAGGGGTCAGGTCGAGGTCCGGCTAATGGTGCGGGGAGAAATACGCCGGCAGATTTCTTCGGTACAGTGTCGCATGCGGCGCAACGCCACGCCACCGATGGCGAGGGTGACGCTGCGCGATCCGGCGCGCACCACAGCTCGCTTCAGGCGACACCCGTTCAGATCCACACGCGGGCGGTGACCGCCGTCGGCATCGAGCTCATCAGTGATCGCGGGTCCTCGGTGAGCGCGTACGTCGTGTCGAGCTCGAACCATGTCGTTGCTCATCGACGCGCCGGCCCCGCCATTCGATCGTAGAATGTGGCAGTGATCGCGCCCCAGACCGCCCGAGGAGTCCATGCCGCACACCACCCGCCTGCCCCGCTACGTGCCCGAGCAGGTCGCTGTCTATCAGACCGACGCGCTCATCACGCAGCCCGTTTGCCGATTCGATGTGGCCGAAGCCGTCGCCGCGCTACGGGATGGACGTCGGGTCGTCGCCATCGATATCGGCGGCGACAAGATCCGCTCGGCGCGATACTCGATCCAAGACGGGGCGATGGTCCGCGGCGACGAGCGCGTGACGCAATCGCGCGGTGGCGCCGGCTACCTCGACATCCTCGAGGATCTCGCCCGGGAAGCAGCGCGCGACGATCTCCCGGTCGGCATCTCCTCGGCGACGAAAATGGACGGCAGCGTCATCGCCCGCACCGTCAACCTGCCGATCCTCCGCGACGAGATGCGCGATCGTCACGGGGGCGACTATGCGAGCATCTTTCCGGGCCGGTCGTTCGTCGCCAACGACACGGTCGCCGGCATCTGCGGCGCGGCGACCCAACTGGCGCTGCGCGGCGAGCCAAGCGGGCACGTCGGCTTCATCATCTGCGCCAGCGGCATGGGCGGCTCGGTGGTCGCGGACGGAGTTGCCACCCACGTCGAAGTCGCCCACGTTCCCCTGGCCAAAGCGCTCAACCCGCTCGGCCAGGCGACGCCCTGCGGCGTCGAAGGACGCGAGTACGTCTGCGTCGAACGGGTGGCGGCCGCCCGGGCCGGCATCGAGGACATCTGGCGGCAGCGCACCGGCGAGGCAGTCGATGGCCAGGCGCTGGGCCGGCGGTACGAGGCCGGCGACGCGCTGGCGACCACGCTGTACGAGACATCGGCGCTCGCGGTCGCCCACGCGATTGTCGGGCTCGCGACGCGGTATCGCTTCCCATCGGACGATGGCGTCGTCGTGCTTCACGGCGGCAATTTCGAAATGCCCCGCTACCGGGAAGCGGTCACACGGAATCTCGAGGCGATGCCCGGGCCCTGCCCGCGTATCGTCTTCTCGCGCGACCTCTCGGCCAACACCTGCCTCGATGGCGCCGCGATCCTCGGGCTGCTCTCGCCCGAACGCGTGGTGACACCGTGACGCGGGTGTTGATCACCGGCATGTCGGGCACCGGCAAATCGTCGGTGATCGAGCGACTCGCCGCCCTCGGGTATCGCGCGATCGACGCGGATACCCCCGAGTGGTCGGAGTGGGCGCCGATGCCGGCGCCAGGCGCGTTTCCCGGCCTCGCGCCGGAGTTGGACTGGGTCTGGCGCGAGGACAGGCTGCGTCACCTGCTCGCCGATTCCAGAGCGGAACCGCTGTTCGTCAGCGGCTGCGCGCCGAACCAGCGCCGGTTCCACGATCGGTTCGATCACATCGTGTTGCTGGGCGCACCGGGCGATGTCCTGGTGGATCGTCTCGCGACCCGGACGACCAACCAGTTCGGGAAGACGGCCGAGGAGCTGGAGAAGATCCTTGCCGACCTCCGCGAGGTCGAGCCGCTGCTGCGCGCCGTCGCGGACGTCGAAATCGACACCGGCGCAACGCCGTTCGAAGACGTCGTCACACAGTCGATCGGGCTCGTATCGCAGAATTGATAAGGCACGTCGCTTGCGACGTATCGCGCGGATCACGTACCTCGCTGATCCCAAACCACCATCGAAGGAGAATGCATCGTGAAGTGTCCGATCGACCAGACACCCCTCCAGGTGACCGATCGCCAGGGAATCGAGATCGACTGGTGCCCCACCTGTCGCGGCGTTTGGCTGGACCGCGGCGAGCTCGACAAGATCATCGAACGCACCGGCACGTTTGCCGCTCCGGCAGCCCGGACGGACGACCGCCGGGGCTACCGTGCCGACGACGATGACGACCGGGACGATCGCCGCCACGAAGGCGACAACCGCCCCCGCCGCAAGAAGAAGCGAGGGTTCCTGGACGACATTTTCGATTTCGACTAGATCGCGCCTAGCCGACCAGCAGGCTCAGCGTCGCATCGACCCAGATCTCCGTGCCGCTGACGTAATCGGCGTCGTCGGAAAGCAGGAAGGCGATCACCCTCGCCACCTGCGCCGGCTCGGCCGCCCCGCCGCCCTTCGTCGGGAAGCGCCCCTGCGGGAACTCGACCGGCCAGCGGATGGTGTCGAGATTGCGCGGGAAGGTCGCCTCGTCGATGTTGGTCTTGATCGCGCCCGGGCAGACGACGTTGATGCGGATGCCGTGCTGCGCCAGCTCGACCGCGGTCATCTTGACGAACGTGACCTGCCCCGCCTTGCTGGTCGAATACGCCACCGCGCCGGGATAGCTGAAATTGCGGGAACCATTCACCGACGAGACCACGACGATCGACCCGCCCTGGCGCTTGAGCAGGGGCAGGCTCGCCTTTGTCGTCAGGAAGGTGCTGGTCAGGTTGGTCGCCAGCGTGTCGTTCCACTCGTCGAGGGTGAGATCGTCGAGCGGCGCGAAAACACCGTTCTTCCCGGCGTTGGCGACGACCAGATCGAGCCGGCCCCAGGTTTCGTCGATCTGCCGCACCGCCTCGTTGAGCCCCGCCTCGCTGGTCACGTCGGCGCTGATGCCGATCGCCTCGCCGCCGACATCGACGATCTCGGCGCGAGCCGCATCGAGGCGGTCCTGCTGCCGGGAAAGCAGCGCAACCTTCGCGCCCTGCCGTGCCAGCTCGATCGCCGCGCCCTTGCCGATGCCGGACCCGGCCCCCGTCACCAGCGCCACCTTGCCCGAAAACTGTCCATCGCTCGTCATTTTTGCTCCACCCGTTTCCGTGTCACGCGCGTTTGCGCAAACCCTCGCATCGTTATTGCCGCCGGCATGGTATCCCGTCATGGGGCATCACGGCAGGCACAACCCGCCGAGTGGCGTTTGACGCCACCACGGCGATTCCCTATACTTCGACAGTTGCGCCGGGAAATTCCCCGGCGTCTTCGTGCGCGTCGTTGCCTTCGGGCAGCCAACGCGCGTCGGTAGAACATCCATGCCAGCAGAGGATCCATTCGCCAGAACGCTCGTCAATGACACGACCATCAACGTCGCGTCGCTCCTGCAGGAAGACGTCGGCAGCACCCGGGCCGTCAACGTCCAGCTTGACACCTTCTCGCTCGATGACGATCTTTTCGCGAACGACCTCGAGGCGGATGTCCGTCTCACGCGGATTGGGCATCACCTGCTCGCCGACGGCACCGTGCGCGCGAACATTGCGCTGGAATGTGTCCGCTGCCTGACGACGTTCGAGCAGGCGATCGAGACAGAGTTCAGCGAGAAATACCGGCAGTCGCATGACGTCCGCAGCGGGATGGGCATCGCACCCACCGACATGGACGACGACAATCCGGACGAGGACGACGACGAATCGTTCGTGATCGATGAGGGGCACGAGCTGGACCTGGCCGAGGCATTCCGCCAGAACCTGGTGCTCGCCCTGCCAATGGTGCCGACCTGCGGCGACGAGTGTCCGGGTCCGCCCGAGATCGAACACGAACACGACGGTGACGATGAGCCGCGCGGCGGGCAGTTCGATGCCCTCGCATCGCTACTAGCGGACGACGAAACGGACAGCGCGGGCCAGCGATAGCAGCCCGTGGGGCGCTCCCGGCCGGTTGGCGGGGCACACAGCAGGAGAGACACGATGGGCGCACTCCCGAAGCAGAAGATCAGCCGCCACCGGCAGGGCAATCGCCGGCGGCACCACCACCTCACCGCGCCGCACCTGGTGCGCTGCCGCAATTGCCGCAGCATGAAGCGGTCGCATCACGTCTGCCCGAACTGCGGCACCTACCGCGGCCGGCAGGTGATCGAGATCGAGGAAACCTCGCGCGGCGAGTCGTAGATCGCCGCCGACATTCCAGACACCGTGACAGGGCGGGCGACCTCGCGTCCCCGCCCTGAGCG
>JAEVYR010000079.1 GCA_023392645.1 Chloroflexota bacterium
GCGTGGCCGGGCGCGAGCGGGGGGTGGCGTACCCGGCAGGCTCGGCGTGACTGTGAGACGGGGCGCGTCATCTCTCGAGATCGGGACGGCCGAACCTGGAATCCGGAGCACCCGCGCCGCGTGCTGCTCTATGCCTTCGGCACCGCCGAGGTGAGCGCCTCGGGCGCGGGATCGAGCGGGAAGTCGACGCGCTCGACGAAGCGATCGACCAGGTCGCCCCGGCCGGCCACGCCGAGCGAGTGCATGATCAGGTCGAACTTCTCGCGCAGATCGGCCCCGATCGCCGCCTTAGCGTCGTCGGACAGCGACCAGATATCGCGCTTGAACGGCCCGAACGCCCGCTTCCGCGTCGTGTAGTAGAACTGCGCGTCGGTCATGTCCGGCTTGCGCTCCGATGCCCGGTTCTCGGCCAGCCACGCGTGGATGCGCTCGGTCAGCTCGGCCGGGAACGCCTCGTGGTCGTAGATGATGTTCTGGAATCCGGTCGCGAGATGCACCTCGACCGCGTCCGCCTCGGCGAACTTGCCGAATGCCTCCTCGGGCAAGGTCGACGCGCCGTGCTGCACCGCGCCGCCCATGCCGTAGCGATCCTTCGCCTCGGCCGAGAGCTTCGCGAGCGTGTCGAAGTCGACGCTGACCTCCTTGATCGTGCCATCAGGCAGCACCACGCCACCGTGACTGGTGCCGGTCTGGACACTGATCTTGCTGATGCCGGCCAGCGGCCGCCCGGCCTCCTCGCTCAGCCGCTTCATTGCAGCCTCGTAGCCGGTCATGAAGGCCTCGAGATCCTCGACCGTGCTGTTCTGCTTGCCGACCTCGCCGATCTCGCCGCCGATCGACACCGTGATGCCCTCGGGCTCGTGCTCGCGGATGGATCGCGTCAGCAAGGCGGTCTGCTCGTAGTTGTCACGCTGTTGCTCGGCGAGGCTGCCCCGATCGAGATCGACCAGCGTGGACGCATCGACGTCGATGTTGCCGTAGCCGCTGTGGACGGCTTCCGTGGCGAGATCGCGCACCGCGCCCATTTCCTTGTCGGCGTCCTTCGCGTAGTCCTTCGCGCTCGCCTGGTAATGATCTCCCTGGATGAAGACCGGCCCGGCGTAGCCCTCCTTGATCGCCGCGCCGAGGATCGCGCTGGCGTACTCGCCCGGTCGCTGATCGGTGTACCCCATCTCGGAGCGCGCCAGCTCGAAAATGACCTGGCGGGTCCCGGTGGCGTGCATCGACTGGAAGATGGTGCGCGCCATGTCATACGCCATCGTCCGCACGTTGATAGCCGGTGTGGTGGCGTTGGCGTACTCGCGCCGGCCGGCCGCCATGTACAGGTCATGGATCGATGCCGGCCACGCGCCCATCTCGGGCGCCAGCGCCCGGATCAGCCAGCGGCTCGCCGCCTTGACGTCGTCGTCACCGAAGACGGCCGACCATACAAGACGATCGATCAACCGCTCGCGAACGGCCTGAACATCCTGCACGACAACCCTGTCGCGCTCGACGTGGATCGCTCCGCCAATGTCGCCGACAAGCTCATCGATCGTGCCATACTCTCGTGATTCCATGCTGCTGCCCCCTCGCCGTTGAGGCGTGAGTCACCCGGCTGCCCGGTCGCGTCAGATACCGTCAACTCTCCCGCAAGTGTCACGCCAAAGCATGAAACGTCAACAGGTGGCACGATTGCGCGCTGTCGCGGCTCGCAAGAGGACGGCGCGCATCCGCTACGGAATGGGGATGCATGCGCCGCCGCGGACACCCGTCACCCGAACTCCGTATGGCACAAACGGGCGGCCGGGAGAAATCTCCCGGTCGCCCGCCTCGTCGTCGATTCTCGCTGTTCCGCCGCTATTCGACCGTGAGGGTGCCTTCCATGCCGCTCTCGCGGTGCCCCGGCACCGAGCAGTAGTAGGTGTACTCGCCCGGCGCAGCATCGTCCGGCACGGTCACCGTCTGCTCATCGCCGTTGTTGAGCAGGTCGGTCGCCATGTCGAGCTCGTCGATGATGAAGTCGTGCTGCATCACGCCCTCGTTGATGACGTGAATTTCCTGACCCGGCGACGCGGTGAGCGTATCGGGGTCGAACTTGAGCGCGTCGAGGGTATGGACCTCGATCGCCTCGCCGCCACCGCCACCGGCCGCGGCTGGGCTGGCTTCGGCCGCCGGGGTCGCCGCCTCGGTTTCCCCGGTCCCGACAGGGGTTGCCGCCTCGCCAGCCGGCGACGCCTCGACGGCGGGCGTCACGATCGCCGCCTGCTGTTCCACGTCGGCTTCGATGATGGTGATCGTGCCAACCATGCCGCTCTCGCGGTGCCCCGGCACCGAGCAGTAGAACTCCACCTCGGCGCCGACCTCGACATCATCGGGGATGTTGAACACCGACGACTCGCCGCCACCGAGCGCTCCGGTGTCGAGATCCCACTCGTCGACCACGATGTCATGAATCAGCACGCCACGGTTGAGAAGGTAGATTTGCTGACCCGGCGCGGCCGAGAACTGGCTCGGCGCGAACCGCATCGAGTCGAGCGCGGCCACGCGAATCACGTCGTCATCGAGCGCGGCCTCGGGGGTCCCACCGGCGGCGGCCTCGGTCTCCTCCGGGGCGGGGGTGGCTTCTTCCGGCGCCTCGGTGGCGGCCGCCTCGCCGCCGGCGGCCTCGGCGACCGTCAGCTTGCCCTGCATGCCCGCGGCAGCGTGCCCCGGCACCGAGCAGTAGTAGACGTAGGTCGCCCCGATCTCGGCATCGCCGGGCACCACAATGTCGTCGGATTCGCTGTTGCTCAACAGGGCCGTTGCCAGGCCCCACTCATCGACCACGAAGTCGTGCTGGAGCGCGCCCTCGTTGACCACATGGATCGTCTGGCCCGGCGCGACGGTGATCTCGGCCGGATCGAATGCGAGCGCATCCAGCGTGTGGACCTCGACGGGCTGACTTGCGTCGACCGGGCCCGCGGGCGCGGCGGCCGCCTCTTCTTCCGGAGCCGACGATTCTTCGGGGGCCGCGGCGGCCTCGCCACCACCGGCCGCGACGATCGTCATGGTGCCTTCCATGCCCGCCTGCCGGTGACCCGGCACCGAGCAGTAGTAGGTGTACTCGCCCGGCTCCGCGTCCTCCGGCACCGTCACCGTCTGCTCCTCTCCGTTGTTGAGCAGATCGGTGGCCATGTCGAGCTCATCGATGATGAAGTCGTGCTGCATCAC
>JAEVYR010000100.1 GCA_023392645.1 Chloroflexota bacterium
GCCATAGGGTGTATGCCAACTTGAATCGGGCAAGGAAGACGCGAGCGTGAGACGGTGTTTCGTCCGGGCCGGTCGTGTCCCGCCCCTCGCAGGGCGAGGAGACACGCCCCTCCCGCACGAAGAAGGCGCGACCGCCTCTCCTTCTACGGGCGACGCCAGATGTGGTTGTCGCGCTGGAGCAACTGGTCGGCCTTGCTCGGTCCCCACGTGCCCGCCTCGTACGGGTAGATCGGCACCGGCAGGTCGTCCCAGCCATCGAGAATTGGCTGCATCAGCGACCACGCCGTCTCGACCTCGTCACGACGGGCGAACAACGTGGGATCGCCCAGCATGGCGTCGAGCAACAACCGTTCGTAGGCGTCCGGCCCGGCCTCGCCGAAGGATTGCCCGTACAGGAAATCCATCCGCACCGGCCGGAGCTGCGTGTTCGGGCCCGGCACCTTCGCCGCGAACTTGAGCGCGATGCCCTCGTCCGGCTGGATGCGCATGCTGATCACGTTCGGCGTCAGCTCGACGTTGCCGATCGACTGGAACATCAGGTGCGGCACCTGCTTGAACTCGATCGCGATCTCGGTCACGCGGCGCGGCAGGCGCTTGCCGGTGCGCAGGTAGAACGGCACCCCCGCCCACCGCCAGTTGTCGATGCCGAGCCGCATCGCCACGAAGGTTTCGGTGCGCGACTGCGCGCTGACATCCTTCTCGTCACGATAGGCGGGCACCGCCCGGCCACCGACGTAGCCGGCCTCGTACCGTCCGCGCACGGTCAGCTCGTTGACCCTCTCGCCCACCGGCGGCTCGACGGCGCGCAGCACCTTGACCTTCTCGTCGCGGAGCGCGTTGCCGTTGAACAATGCCGGCGGCTCCATCGCGATCACCGACAGGAGCTGCAGGATGTGGCTCTGCACCATGTCGCGCAACGCGCCCGCTTCCTCGTAGTAGCCGCCCCGCCCCTCGACGCCGATCGACTCGGCCACGGTGATCTGGACCTGGTCGACATACTGACGGTTCCAGACCGGCTCGAACAGCGTGTTCGCGAACCGGAACGCGAGCACGTTCTGGACCGTCTCCTTGCCGAGATAGTGGTCGATACGATAGATCTGGCGCTCGGAAAAGACGGCGCCGATCTCCGCGTTGAGCGCCCGCGCGGTCTCGACGTCACGGCCGAACGGCTTTTCGACGACGATCCGGCTCCAGCTATCGCTGCGATCCCAGTAGATGTCCTGGCGGGCGGCGAGCTTCGACGCGCCGAGGTGCTCGATGATCGGCCCGTACCAGGTCGGCGCGGTGGCGAGGTAGAAGAGTCGGTTGCCGTGAGCGCGGCGCTGCCGGTCGATCACGTCCAGACGATCGCGCAGGTTGGAATAGGTCTCATCCTCGCCGAAATTGCCCGACACGAAGAACAGGCCCTGCGAGAAAAGCTCCCACGCCTGATCGGTCACCGGCATCCGGGCACCCTTTTCGACCGCCTCGCGCATCTCCTTCCGGAACGCCTTGTCGTCCCAATCTCGCCGGGCCACGCCGACAATGGAGAAGCCTTCCGGCAGCGGGTAGCCGACCGCAAGATCGTAGAGCGCCGGCATCAACTTGCGCGCGGTGAGGTCGCCGGTCGCGCCGAAGATCACCATCACGCAGGGTGAAGGGGCGCGATCGAGCTGCATTCCGCCCCGGAGCGGATTCGTGTTGGTCGCGCCGATCTGCTCATTCGCGTCGAACTGGTGGCCGACATGGTCGACATCACCGTGGCTGTCGGTCGCGAAGTCGTAGTCGGTCGCGCGTGTCCTGGTCTCAGTCATCGAATTCCCTTGCGTGGCGGGTCAGGGCGCCGGCGCGACTCGCCGCGCCGGCTTCACGCGGGGCGAGCCCGCGTCGCTAGTATTCGGCCTTCCGGGTGGAGGCGGGGGTGCGCTGACCCTTCTCCTCCGGATCGGTTTGGAGCTCCTCGTGTTCGTCCGGATGCATCGTGCGATCGCTGGCGCGCTCGGGCATGTCGGCAGGCAGGTGCGAGCGATCGCCCTCGCCGTCCCCGTCGGACCACGCCTGCCGGTCGCTCGGCTTCGAGGCGACCTCCTTCGGCGGCGCAATCGGCACCCACTCGGTGTGGAAGGTGCCGGGCTTGTCGACCCGCTTGTAGGTATGTGCGCCAAACAGATCGCGCAGGCCCTGGATCAGGTTGGCCGGCAGGGACGCCTTGCGGTACGTGTCGAAGTAGTTGAGCGCCCAGCTCAGCGCCGGGGTGGCGATGCCGTAGTCCATCGCGGTGTGCAGCACGGCGCGGATATCGGTCTGGGTGCTGTTGACCGCCTCGGTAAAGTAGGGGTCCAGCATCAGGTTCAGCGGCGGATTGTCGCCACGGTAGGCATCCATGATCGGTTTGAGCAGGCGTGCCCGGATGATGCAACCGCCGGTCCAGATGCGGGCGATCTCGGCGAGGTTGAGATCCCAGCCGTAATCCTCGGAAGCCGCCTTGAGCAGCGCCATGCCCTGGGCGTAGGAGGAAATCTTGGCGAAGTAGAGCGCGTTTTCGAGGTGATCGATCAGCGTGTCGCGATCCTCGACGAGCGCGAGGCTCCCGTTCGACTCCGGACCCTTGAGCACCTTGCTCGCCACCACCCGCTGGTCCTTCAACGCGGACAACCCGCGGGCGATGACGGCGGCATCGATCACCGGCACCGGTGTGGCCAGCTCGAACGAGTTCTGGCTGGTCCAGCGGCCGGTGCCCTTCTGCTCCGCCTCGTCGAGAATCTGGTCGACGAGCGGGTTGCCGGTCTCGGTGTCGACGAATTTCAGCACGTCGGCTGCGATCTCGATCAGGAACGACTCCAGCTTGCCGCTGTTCCAGCGCGCGAACACGTCGCCGATCTCCGGCGCGGACATGCCCAGCGCGTGCTTCATGATCGCGTAGGTCTCCGCGATCAGCTCCATGTCGCCGTACTCGATGCCGTTGTGGACCATCTTGACGTAGTGGCCCGAGGCGCCGGGCCCGATATGCGTGACGCAGCGACCGAACCCGTAATCGGACTCCGCCGCGATCGCGGTCAGCATCGGCTCCAGCTCGGCGTAGGCCTCGGCCGGGCCGCCCGGCATCAGGCTCGGGCCCCAGAGGGCGCCTTCCTCGCCACCGGAGACACCCATGCCGACGTAGTTGAAGCCCCGGTTGGCAAGGTCCTTCGAGCGCCGCTCGGTGTCCTGGAAGAAGGAGTTGCCGCCGTCGATGAGGATGTCGCCCTCTTCGAGATAGGGCGCGAACTCTTCGATCACCGCGTCGTCGGCGGGTCCTGCCTTGACCATCAGCAGGATGCGCCGCGGCCGCTCCAGCGCCGCCACCAGCTCCGCCGGCGACGACGTGCCGATGATGCCGGTATCCTTGCCCTCGTTGGCGAGAAACTCTTCCGTGACGCTGGCAGTGCGGTTGTAGACCGCCGGCGCGTACCCGTTTCGCGCGAGGTTGCGGGCAAGGTTCGCGCCCATCACCGCCATGCCGACCACACCGACGTGCCGGACCTGCTGTTCCTGGGTCATTCTGTCTGCCTCCGGTCCGGCGTGACGACCCAGGCGGGCGCCACGTCGGGCAATTCCTAGTCCGCCGACGCCAGCGCCGCCTTCTTCTCTTCCACGCCGGCCAGCAGGTCGTCGTACGCCTTCTCGAACTGGGCGATGCCGTCGTCCTCGAGCTTCGCGGTGATCTCGTCGAGCGAAATCCCGGCTTCCTCGTAGAACCGTTCCAGCACGTGCTCGGCCTGGTCGTAGTTCTGGTCGACCGTGCGCGCAACCGTGCCGTGATCGAGGAACGCCTGCATCGTCTTCAGTGGCATCGTGTTGATCGTTTGCGGCCCGATCAGCGTGTCGACGTAGAGCACGTCGCTGTAATCGGCGTTCTTGGTGCCGGTGCTCGCCCACAGCGGCCGCTGCACGCGCGCGCCCTTCGCCACCAGCGCCTCCCAGTCGTCGCCGCTGAAGATCTCTTCGAACAGCTTGTAGGCCATCTGCGCGTTGGCGACGGCGACCGAGCCCTTCAGGTCCTCGATCCCCTTCGCGCCGTCGTCGATCTTCGCATCGATCGCCTTGTCGGCGGCGGTATCGACGCGGCTGACGAAGAACGACGCGACCGACGCGAGGCGGTCGATCGGCTCGCCGGCGGCGACGCGCTGCTGCAGCGCCGACACGTAGGCGCGCGCGACCTTTTCGTAGTTCTCCAGCGCGAAGAGCAGCGTGATGTTGATGTTGATGCCCTCGGCGAGGAGTTGCTCGATCGCCGGCCAGCCCTCCTTCGTGCCGGGCACCTTGACCATCAGGTTCGGCCTGTCCACCGCGCGCCAGAGCTCGCGCGCATTCTTGATCGTGCCATCGGTATCGCGGGCCAGGCTGGCGAGCACCTCGATCGAGGCGAAGCCGTCGGCGCCGTCGCTCTCGTCGTAGATCGGCCGCAGGAGATCGCAGGCATCGCGGATATCCTGCACGGCCAACGCCTGGAAGACCGCTTCCGGTGACTTGTCCTCGCCGAGCATGCGCCGAATGTCATCGTCGTAGGCGGTGCCGGAGGCGAGCGCCTTCTGGAAGATCGACGGGTTCGAGGTCACCCCCCGGATGCCGATCTCGTCGATGTGATTCTGGAACGAGCCATCCTGAAGCATGTCGCGGCTGATGTCATCCTGCCAGACGCTTTGGTCCTGCTCGGTGTGGAGCCGCTTGATCGTGTTGGTCATGGGTCTGTCCTTTCGTAGTCCCGGCCCGGAATGGTGAGTCCTGATACGGGCCGGTCGCCTGTCCCGGCCCTGGCGAGGGAGGGGACAGGCCCCTCCCGTACGGGATGATGCGGGCCGGCATGCACCGGGAGCTGGTGGCCCGGGTCGCGTGTCCGGTGTGGTG
>JAEVYR010000123.1 GCA_023392645.1 Chloroflexota bacterium
CTTCGAGCCGACACGGCTGGTCGCGCCGGGCGTGACCGAGCTGGAGGGCAAGGGCGTCCACTACATCGCGAAGCGCGTCGACGATTTCCGCGACAAGCGGGTGGTGATCGTCGGCGGCGGCGACTCAGCGGTCGACTGGGCGGTGACGCTCGAACCGGTGGCCGCCAGCGTCAAGCTGATCCACCGGTCGAAGTTCCGAGCGCACGAAGCAACCGTCGCCGATCTCGAGCGGTCCACCGTCGAGCTCTTTTACCCGAAGTGCGAGGTTACCGAGGTGCGAGTCGGTGACCACGGCCGGATCGCCGCGCTGACGTTCAAGGACGGCGACGGGGAGCTGACCGACCTCGAGGTGGACGAGCTGATTTGCGCGATCGGGTTCAAGGCCGATCCGGGGCCGATGCGGTCCTGGGGATTCGAACTGGCGCGCAATCAGATCGTGGTCGACCCGATCACGATGCAGACGAACATCCCGGGGGTGTATGGCGCGGGCGATATCGTCAGCTACCCGGCCAAGTTCAAGCTGATTGCGAACGGGGCGGCCGAGGCGGTGACGGCGATCAATCACGCCGTGACGTATTTCAACCCCGATGCGCGGCTCGATCCGGGGCACTCGACCACGATTATGGAGAAGCGCGCCAAGGAGGCAGCGGCGACGTAGGCTGGCCCGGCACGGCACGACCTGGCAACCCCGGCCCGCGAATGGCCGGGGTTTGTCGTTGCCAGCGAGCCTATGCAGGCCGGACTTCGCCTGTCCGGCAAGCGTGGATTATGAGGACGACGAACCCCGGGCACCGGACCCGGGGTTGCAGGGTGAACGCGGGTTCGATGCTGGCGATCAGCGCGGTCGGCCGATGCCCATGCGCTCGCGGACGAGCTTCATCTTGGCGTTGGCGATCTCGTTGGCTTGCTCCGCGCCGCGGGTGAGGATGCCGGAGACGTACGCCGGATCCCTCTGCAGGCGCTGGAGCTCGCCCTGGATCGGAGCGAGCGATTCGACCACCACCTCGCCCAGCTCCTTCTTGAAATCGCCGTACCGCTTGCCCTCGAAGAGCGCCTCGACCTCCGACGTGGTTCTTTGCGTCAACGCGCCGTAGATCTGGATCAGGTTCGTCAGCGCCGGCTTGTCCGCGCCGCCCGTGACGGTCTCGCCCGAGTCGGTGACCGCCCGGCGGATCTTCTTGCGAATCTGGTCGGGCGTATCCGAGAAGAGGATGTAGCTGGCGTCGCGACCGGAGCTTTTGCTCATCTTTTCGGTGGGGTTGTCCAGCGCCATGATCCGCGCCGCCTCGGTTTTGATGTCGCCCTTCGGCATCACGAAGGTCTCCCCGTAGCGGGCGTTGAAGCGTTGCACGATGTCGCGCGTCAGCTCGATGTGCTGGCGCTGGTCATCGCCGACCGGCACCTCCTCGGCGTCGTAGAGGATGATGTCGGCGGCCATCAGCACGGGGTAGCTGAACACCGCCGCCGAGACGGCGTCGCCCTTGCCGGCAGACTTGTCCTTGAACTGGGTCATCCGGCGCAACTCGCCGTACTGTGTGACCGCGTTGAGCAGCCATTGCAGCTCGGAATGGGCGGGCACGTCGGACTGCACGAACAGCAGGCACGAATCCGGATCAAGACCCGCCGCCAGGAGGGTGCTCGCCAGCTCGAAGATGTTTCGTTGCAGATCCTCGGGGTCGGGGTTGTTCGACAGCGCGTGGAGGTCGACGACACAGAAGACGCTGTCGCTGCGCTCAGCCTGGCTGACCCAGTTGCGAATCGCGCCGAGGTAGTTGCCGAGGTGGAAGTTTCCCGATGGCTGGATGCCGGAGAAGACCTTCACCTTGCGGTCGGCGTACTCGGGAGATGCAGATTCGGTGGCGCGTGCCGAGGCGTCAATCAGCATGGTATATGAGTCCTTCAGGGGGCGCATGAACACAAGGCAGGTCCGAGGCGGGACCGCCGCCGACAGCTTACCAAATCGTGCTGGATCGATTGCCGGTTGGGGAAGGAATCAACCAGCGCCGGCGACAGCCGTGGCTGGTTCGGACAAGCTCTCCGGATCGCACTCGTCGCCGAGCCAGGTGGCGCCGAACTCGCGCATCGTCTCGATCACGGGCAGCAGGGCGGATCCCTTCGGCGTGAGGGCGTACTCGACCCGCGGCGGCACCTCGGCATAGCAGCAGCGGGTGACGATGCCGGCGTCTTCGAGCCTCTTGAGGCGCTCCGACAGCGTCTTCGGGCTGATGCCTGCGAGCGAGCGCTCGAGTTGGCTGAACCGCATTTCGCCCATCGCGAGGTCACGCAGGATCAGCGGCGTCCACTTGTTGCCGATCAACCCGGCGGTGCGGGCAACAGGGCACCCGAGTAACGCTTCCTGACTCCCACGCATACCAGTTCCTGCCTGTGAATTCGTACGTGCATGCCGCAGCGACATAATACTTCACTAATGATAGCAGACCGCATCGCGCCATACAATTCGCGAGATCGCCGGTGCTCGCCCGCGCCCCTATACTTGCGGGAGGTTTGGGAGTACCCGCCACCCTCGCGGGCGAATGGGAACATGACAGGAGCGTTGCCCGCATATGGTTCGTTTTATTGCGTATGTTGTCGCAGCTCTGGTGGCGACGCTGGTGCTCGGCACGATCTCGGAGCGGTTCATCACCTTCGATCGCGCCGAGACGGTTCTGCTCTTCGCGGTGGTGCTCGGGGTGCTCAACGCGGTGATCAAGCCGGTGGTAACCCTGCTCACGCTGCCGATCACCTGCCTGACGTTCGGTCTATTCGCGATTGTGGTGAATGCGGCGATGTTCTGGCTCGGCGCCTACATCACGCCGAACCTCGAAGTCTCCTGGCTGGGCGCGCTGATCGGGTCGATTCTCGTCAGCGTCGCGTCGGGGCTCATTTTCACGGTGCTCGATGAATAAACATCAGGACGAATGGTCGATCGTCACCGAGCGGCGCGCGTTTGACGAGCCGCTGTCGATCGGGGTCATTTCCGACACGCACATCTACCCCCACGGGCGACGGTCGATCCCGGCAGGCGTGCTGCGCCTGTTTCGCCGTGCCGAGGTGGATCTGCTGGTCCATCTCGGCGACGTCAACACCCGCCTGGTGCTGGACGAGCTGGCCGACATCGCGCCGCTCATCGCCGTGCCGGGCAACAACGATGACCCCGAATTGACCTTCATGCTGCCGGAGACGACCCGGTTCACGGTCGGCGATCGCACCTTTGGCGTGCTGCATGGTCATGGCGGCCGCTCGGCAAAGTCGGAGGCGATCCGGCGCTTCGCCGGCAAGGTCGATCTCGTGATGTTCGGCCACAGCCACATGCCACTCCTGGAGCGTGTGGACGACACGATCCTGTTCAACCCCGGCTCGGCGACCGACCGGCGCTGGCACGAGCATTTCGGGGTTGGCCTGATACGCGTCGCCGATGGTCGCATCCGGCCGGACCTCGTGCTCTATCAGGACCCCGAGCACCTGGACAACATCGACGTCTCGATCTACGTGAAAAAGGATTCGCCGTGACCGATTACCCGACCGACCCCCGACTCGCCGATGGTCGCTGGTTGCGCATTCCCGGGCCAACCCCGGTGCCGCCGGCCGTGTTGCAGGCAATGACGATGCCGATGGTCCCGCACCGGGGACCGGAGATGATCGATCTCGTGCGGGCGCTTCGCGGCAAGCTGCAGGAGGTGCACCGTACCGATGGCGAGGTGCTGGTTTGGTCGGGCAGTGGCTCGGCGGGCTGGGAGGCGGCGATCCAGAACTGCCTGCGGCCCGGCGATCACGTCGTGGTGACGGTCTGCGGCTCGTTCGGGGAGCGATTCGCGGCGGTGAGCGAGCGACTCGGGTTGCGGGTGACGCGGGTCGCGGTGCCGTGGGGCGAGCCGGTGACGGCCGAGCAGGTGGCCGAGGCGATGTCCGCGCACCTCGATGTGCGCGCGGTGCTCGTGACCCACAACGAGACATCGACCGGGGTGACGAATCCGCTGCGCGAGATCGCCGAGGTTGCGCGCGCGGGCGGAGCGCTGGTGATCGTCGATGCCGTCAGCTCGGCGGCGGCGATGCCGCTGGAAACCGATGCCTGGGGGCTCGACTGGGTGATTTCCGGATCGCAGAAGGCGTGGATGTGCCCGCCGGGCCTGATGCTCGCGGCGGTGAGCGACCGGGCGATGCAGGCCGCGGCTCGGGACGGGGGTTTCCATCGCTCTTTCTGGGACGCCGAGACGATGGCGCGCGGGTGGGAAACCGGGCAATTGCCGACGACGCCGTCGATTCCGTTGTTGAGGGCGCTGGAAGTCGCGCTCGACATGATGCTGGATGAGGGCGTCGAGCGGATGTGGGCTCGGCAGGCCGAGCTGGGACGATATCTGCGCTCGGCCCTGACCGATCTCGGTCTGCGCACCTACGCGCGGCCGGGTTACGAATCAGCCTCGATCACGGCCGTCCGGCCGCCCGCGGGGCTGCGAGCCAGCGAGCTTCAGCGCCGGATTCGGGAGGACAGCGGCATCGAGGTCGCCACCGGGCAGAAGCCGCATGCCGAGGAGGTGATTCGGATCGGCACGATGGGATGGACCGGCCGGCCGGAGCTGGACGCGACGGTGGAATCGATCGCGCGAGTCGTTGGCGCGAAGTAAAAAGGTTCCCAGATCATTGCGGCATCGGGAAGACGGGGTTTATACTGGTTTCATACATCCTCCCACGGGTCGAGCACAACCGGGTGCAGCCTTGTGGTGGGGTTTCGCGTGTGTTCGGTCTTAAGGAAGGTCTATGGACGGTACTGACGTTCGTGAGCAGGGCGTGACTGGCGAAGCGGAAGAGACGCATGAGGCGTCGAATGAGGCAGCCGGGAACACCGCCGAGCAGGAGCTCGATGGGGCCTCGCTCATGGAGCAATTCCTCAGCGATCCCAGCCATGACTACAAAACCCTGAAATATGGGGATGTCATGGAAGGTATCGTGATGCACAAGGATCGCGACGAGCTGCTGGTGGATATCGGCTCCAAGGCCGAGGGCATTGTCCCGGCCAAGGAGTACTCCAGCCTCTCCGATGAGGAGAAGGAGCAGCTTGCGGTCGGCGACAGCATCCTGGTCTTCGTCGTTCAGCCGGAGAACCAGGAGGGACACCCCGTCGTCAGTATCGACCGGGCCCGCCAGGAAAAGAGCTGGCGGCGGCTTCAGGAGCGCCACGAGGCGGACGACATCATCGAGGCCGAGGTCACCAACTACAACAAGGGTGGCCTGCTGGTGAATCTCGATGGCGTGCGTGGCTTCGTGCCGGCGTCGCAGGTCACCGAGATTCGCGGTGGCGACGAGTCGAGCAAGCAGGCCGACATGGCCCGGCTGATCGGCACCACGCTGCCGCTGAAGGTGATCGAGATCAATCGCCATCGCAACCGGCTGATCCTCTCCGAGCGGCAGGCCGTGCAGGAACGCCGCGACGCGATGAAGGAGAAGCTGATCAAGGAGCTGACCGAGGGCGAAACGCGCACCGGCCGTGTCTCCTCGATCTGTGACTTCGGCGCGTTCGTCGACATCGGCGGCGCCGACGGGCTCGTTCACCTCTCCGAGCTGTCCTGGAGCCGCGTGCGCCACCCAAGCGAAGTGCTCAAGGTCGGCGAAGAGGTCGAGGTCTACGTCCTCGGCATCAACGCGGAAGAGAAGAAGATCGCGCTGTCGATCAAGCGCACCCAGCCGGAGCCGTGGAGCCGCGTGGCGAACAGCTACGAGGTTGGGCAGCTCGTCAAGGGCACCGTGACCCAGCTCGCCAACTTCGGCGCGTTCGCGCGCATCGAGGATGGCATCGAGGGCCTGATCCACGTGTCCGAGCTGGCCGAGGAGCGCATTCAGCATCCGAAGCAGGTGGTCGAGGAGGGCGAGGAGCTCATCCTGCGGATCATCCGGATCGACCCGCAGCGGCGGCGCATGGGCCTGAGCCTGCGGCGCGCGCTCGAGACGCCGGATTCGGAGCTGGCTGGCGTGTTCGGCGACGAGATTCTCGCCGAGCGCGACGAGCTCGCCCGCAATGTCCGGGCGCGGCTCGAGGCCGAGGGCCTGACCACCCCGGCTTCGCCGGAGGTCCAAATCGCCGCCGGCGAAGCGCCGGCCGCGCTGACCGATGTTGACGAGAAGGCCGCGGGCGAAGCCCAGGTGGCGGCGTTCGAGGAGCGTCGTCGCCGCGCGGAAGACGCGGAGAAGGCTCGCCAGCGCCGGCAGGAAGAGCGGCGCCAGCAGCGCTCGTCGTCGTCCAGCGCCTACGGTGGCGATGACATGTCGGCGATGGCGATGGCCTTCGCGATGGCTGGTGCCGACGACCTGTCCAAGATCATCGCCCAGTCCGAGGAGGACGAGGCGTCCGACACGGACACGAGCGCCGACGAGGCGCAGGTTGCAGAGGCTGCGGCGGCTGAGACCGGGACCAGCGAGTCCGCGTCGAGCTCCGACGATGTGCAGGCGGACGAGGCGCCGGCACTCGAGGAAGCGACCACGGCGCAGGAGCTTGCCGGCGATACCGAGGTGGAGCTCGAGATTCCGGAAGACGAGCACATCACCGACGCCGGCCCCGAGGAGCGGAAGGTGCTCGCGAGCGACGACAGCGGTGACGCTGAAGCGGTCGAGAGCAACCCGGACCTCGAGGAAACCGAGAACCCGCAGCCCGAAGAGGTGGCTGACGGGGGTGCGTCCGGCGAGCAGGAGTAACTCTCCTAGCCATACGGGCAGGATGAACCCCTTCCAGCCCTGTGATACAACCATGGCAACGGCAGGCGCGATTCAGTGCGCCTGCCGTTGTTGGCCATATGGATCATCGGCGACACCAGTTGCATGAATCATGCGTTCATGCCGGTGAGTGGGCGATCGGTCCAAGCCGGGACACCCGAGGTGTCCATTGTTCACGGGAGAGCCTGGATGGCGGAAAAGTTTGACAAATTCACGGATCGAGCCCGCAAGGTCCTGACGCTCGCCCAGGAAGAAGCTCAGCGCTTCAATCACAACTACATCGGCACCGAGCACCTCTTGCTGGGGCTGGTGCGCGAAGGCGATGGCGTCGCGGCCAAGGTACTCAACAATATGGGCGTGCAGTTGCCCAAGGTCCGCTCAGCGGTTGAGTTCATCATCGGACGTGGCGAGGGGATGGTCATGGGCGAGATCGGCCTGACCCCGCGCGCGAAGAAGGTCATCGAGCTGTCGGTCGACGAGGCGCGACGGCTCAATCATCACTACATCGGTACCGAGCACCTCTTGCTCGGGCTGGTGCGCGAGGGTGAAGGCATCGCCGCCGGCGTGCTGGAAAGCCTTGGAGTCAACCTCGAAAAGGTTCGCGCGGAGGTGATGCAGGTCGTGAGCCAGAGCGCCGCAAGCGGCGGCCCGCAGCAGGGCGGCAAGCAGCAGACCAAGACACCGTACATGGACGCGCTGGGATTCGACCTCACCGAAGCGGCTCGCAGCGGCCGGCTCGGTCCGCTCGTTGGGAGATCCACCG
>JAEVYR010000126.1 GCA_023392645.1 Chloroflexota bacterium
GCCGAAAAACCACCGCCACCGCGCACCGTCGAACCAGAAGTGCTGGATCTCGCCCAGATCCCGCGCCTCGCCCCGCAGCATCGCCGGCTGCCGCAGCGTCACCGTCGCCACATCGGCGTAGGTCCGCCCCGTCACCGGCCACGCCCACGACCCGAACGCGACCGCGAGAATCTCCGGGTCCGCGGTCGGGATCGCCGCGTCCGGGCCGGCGTACCATGCGGCCAGCTCGGCACGCGAGAGCACCAGCCGCACGTCGGGATGCAGCAGATCGTGCAGCATCAGCAGGTCGCCGCTGCGCTCGAGCTGGCTCAGCGCCACCGCCGCGCGCGAAACGTCCTCGACCCGAGGGTCATCCGTCCGGGCAAGCGTCGCCGCCGACGGGACGATTGCCACGCATACCACGATGAGCGCCACCAGCACCCGGGCCCGGCCCCACACCGCATCCAGCATCCTCATGGAACTCCTCGGTCGCCGCGCGTCATGTCCAGCGCTCCTTCGGGGAATGATACGTGCTCGGCCCCATAATGTGGACGCCGTCCCCTTGACGCAGGTTCCCGCGATCCGTATATTGAGACGCCGTATCATCTTGACCCGACGCGACCGCGTCACCAACCCGGAGTGATGCTCATGCCGACCAATTACATGCTCACGAACCGCGCTCGCGTCCGCGTCCTCGCCGGGCTGCCGTTGCTGGCGCCCTTCGCGCGCGCCGCCATCGCCCGCGCCGCCGATACCGTCGCCGTCGTTGCCTCGTTCAGCGTGCTCGCCGACATCGTTCGCAACGTCGGCGGCGACCGCGTCGATGTCTCCTCACTGGTGCCGATCGGCGGCGACGCGCACACGTTCGATCCCTCGCCGAAACAGGTGCAGGGCATCGCCGAGGCGGATCTCATCGTCCAGGTTGGCGACGATTTCGAGCCGTGGCTGAACGACCTCGTCGACGCCTCCGGCACGGACGCGAGGCGCTACGAGGCGTTCGGCGCGGCGATCGCCCACGACGCGTCGGCGCATGGCGGCACCGCCGAGGCGGGGCACGATGACGACGCCGGGCACGAGCACGGCGGCGAGATTCACGTCTGGCTCGATGTCACCAACGTCATCCACACCGTCGAGCATCTCGCCGAAACGCTGGCTGAGGTCGATCCCGATGGCGCCGACACCTACGCCGCCAACGCCGAGGCGTACACCTCAGCGTTGCAGGAGCTAGACACCTACATCCGGGACGAAACCGCGAAGCTCCCCGAGGATCGCCGCCTGTTGATCACGACCCATGAGAGCTTCGGCGCCTTCGCTGACGCCTACGGCTACGAGATCGCGGGGGTGATGCTGGAATCGCATTCGACCGAGGGCGCCGACGCCCCGGCGGGGCACGTTGCCGACCTGGTGAAGATCATCGACGAGCACGACATCCCGGCGATCTTCCCGGACACGCCGGGTGGCGAGGAGCAGCTCAAGCCGCTGGCCCAGGCGGCGGGGGTCGAGATCGCGCCGCCGCTCTACGTCGACACCCTCGGCGACGAGGGCAGCGGCGCCGAGACCTACATCGACCTGATGCGGCACAACGTCGACACCATCGTCACCGCCCTCGGCGGGTGACCGGCTACCGCCGCGCCCGCCAACGCTCGGTTGCCGCCACCAATAAACAGTGATATCTCCGCTCGCGCCTGGTCGAACTGACAACCACCTCGTGAGTGTCGACTGCTTCCATTCACCGGTGATCGATCATGCCGGCTTCGGCGCGTTCGGTGGCATACTCGATGCAACGAATCGAACCGCCGAGTGCGCCCCAAGGAGCCCCCGTTGACCACCGCTTCCTCCCCGACCGCCTGGCCCGACACCATTGAAATCACGCCCGTCGACGGTCCCATCTCCGGCACGCCCGTGATCCCCGGCTCCAAGAGCATCACCAACCGCGCGCTCGTCACCGCCGCCCTCGCCGAAGGGACCTCGACCCTCACCGGCGCGCTGTTCAGCGACGACACGCGCTACATGGCCGCCGCGCTGAACCAGCTCGGCATCTCGGTCCACGCCGACGAGACCGCCAGCTCGATGACTGTCGAGGGCAAGGGCGGCATCCCCGCCGACTCCGGCGACCTCTTCATCGGCAACAGCGGCACCACCGCCCGCTTCCTCGCCGCCACCGTCGCCACCGGTCACGGCGCCTACCGCATCGACGGCGACCCCGCCATGCGCAAGCGCCCGATCGGACCGCTGCTCGACGCGCTGCGTCAGCTCGGCGTCGACGCCACCAGCGAGGCCGGCAACGACTGCCCGCCGGTGCGGATCGTCACCGAGGGGCTTCCCGGCGGCGAGGTGAGGATGCCCGGCAATCTCAGCAGCCAGTACTTCACCGGCCTGTTGATGGCCGCGCCCGTCGCGACGGGCACCGTCACAATCCGCGTCGCCAGCGAGCTGATCTCGCGCCCGTACATCGACATCACCGCCGAGGTGATGCGCGCATTCGGCGTCGAGGTGGAGCTTGGCGACGACGTCTTCACCGTTCCCGGCGGGCAGCGCTACCGGGCGCGGGACTACGCGATCGAGCCCGATGCCTCGGCCGCGTCATATTTCTTCGCCGTCGCGGCAATCACCGGCGGCACGATCACGATCGAGGGGCTGGGCAGCGGCGCCCTGCAGGGCGATCTCGGCTTCGTGCGGGTGCTGGAGGCGATGGGCTGCGAGGTCACGATGACCGCGACGTCGACGACGGTGGCCGGTGCCGAAGGCGGGAAGCTCAGGGGTGGGTCGTTCGACATGGGCGACATCTCCGACACGTCGCAGACACTGGCCGGGATCGCGCCGTTCGCCGACGGCCCGGTGACGTTCCGCGGCGTCGCCCACAACCGGGTCAAGGAAACGGACCGGGTCGGAAATGTCGTCAAGGAGCTGCGCAAGCTGGGGCAGGGGGTTGAGGAGTTCGAGGACGGGATGACGATCCACCC
>JAEVYR010000140.1 GCA_023392645.1 Chloroflexota bacterium
CATCTATCACGTCCACGTCAAGGAGTCGATCCGATTGCTCGACGGCCGCAACGGCGTCCTCGGCTCGCATCGCTTCTTCGGCGACTACCGGCGCGGGTGGGATTTCGTCTCGCCCGGCCGCGGCGGCGTGCCGTTCGAGCGCGTCTTCCGGGCCCTCAACGACATCGGCTATCAGGGGCCGCTGTCGATCGAGTGGGAGGATTCGGGCATGAACCGGATCGCCGGCGCCACCGAGGCGGTCCAGTTCGTCAAGCGCACCGACCTGACGCCGTCCGACGTGGCCTTCGACGCCGCCTTCCAGCACGACTGACGTCCCGCATCGCTGGAGTTTCGCGGGAGCGGGTTTCGGAGCCGGTCCGGTGGCGGCGCAGCGATCACACTCGTAACGCCGGCCCCGTGCCGGCTCGCACATGCAAAGGAGCCATCATATGTCCGAGATCGGCGTCGGCCTCGTCGGCTACAAGTTCATGGGACGGACCCACTCCAACGCCTACCGCCAGGTGGCGCGGTTCTTCGATGTCGACCCGAAGCCACGGATGGTCGCCATCTCCGGCCGCAACGAGGCCGCGGTCAAAGAAGCCGCCGAGCAGCTCGGCTGGGAGGACTACGAGACCGACTACCACGCGCTCGTCACCCGCGACGACATCGGCCTCGTCGACGTCTCGAGTCCCGGTTTCAACCACAAGGAAATCGCGATCGCCGCGCTCGAAGCCGGCAAGCACGTGATCTGCGAGAAGCCGCTGGCCAACACGCTGGACGAAGCCCAGGACATGCTGGATGCCGCGCGCAAGGCCGGCACCATCAACATGGTCAACTTCAACTACCGGCGGGTGCCGGCGGTGCAGCTCGTCAAGCGGCTGATCGACGACGGCCGGCTCGGCGAGATACGTCACTTTCGCGGCCAATACCTGCAGGACTGGATCATGGATCCGGAGTTCCCGCTCGTCTGGCGCCTGCAGAAGGATCTTGCCGGCTCCGGCGCGCTCGGCGATATCGGCGCGCACATCACCGATCTCGCGATGTTCCTCGTCGGCGAGATCACCGACGTCGTCGCCAACCTGCAGACGTTCATCAAGGAGCGCCCGCTCGAGGTCGAGAGCGGCGGCGGCTCGGGCCTCTCCGCCGCGAAGGGGCAGGAGACGGGCGAGGTCACCGTCGACGACGCCGCGAGCTACCTGGCGAAGTTCGCGAGCGGCGCGATGGGCACCTTCGACGCGACCCGCTTCGCCGCCGGCCGGCGCAACCGCAACACCTTCGAGATCAACGGCTCGCTCGGCTCGGTCGTGTTCGACCTCGAGCGGATGAACGAGCTTCAGGTCTATTTCGTCGAGGACGAGGAGGGCTTGCAGGGGTTCCGCACGATCAACGTCACCGAGCCCTCGCACCCCTACACCGCGGCGTGGTGGCCAGCGGGCCACTTCATCGGCTACGAACACACCTTCGTGCACGTGATCAAGGATTTGATGGACGGCATCGGCAGCGGCACCAACCCGCAACCGGACTTCGAAGCCGGGTTCCGCAACCAGGCCGTGCTCGACGCCGTCGAGCGCAGCGCCGCCTCCGGCCGCTGGGAGCAGCCGAGACAGCCGAAGTAACGATTCGCCACCCCGCGAGGCGTAGCGGCGACATTGGCGGCACATCCTGCGCAGCAGGAGACGAGTGTCACAGCCGCCAATGCCGCTTTCCCGCGCATCAGGTCAATGCGAGGCGACATTGCCCGCTGCGGACCCTGTCCTTGGCCGTCGGTGGGTGCGCGGTCATGTCGCCGCTACGGCGTCGGTTTCCGGTGGATCATGCGGTCGACATCGCGCGGAGTGAGCCGGGCGATCCGGGTCACCTCCGGCAACCGCCCCGCCGCGATCACCAGATCCACCATCCACTGGTCGCCTGGCGTGAGCGCATCATCGACAAGCTGCCGCACCAGACGCTGCTCGATCTGCTCCAGGCTCAGCAACCGAATCACATCGTCCGCGTCGACGCGATCCGTCCATACCGGCCGCAACTCCACCAGCGTACCGAGAGCTCGCGCGAGGCCATTGGCATCACGCTGGCGAATCGCGGCCTGCGCCGCCTCGGCCGCCCGGTGTTCGTCCGCCAGCCGCGTCACCTGCCGCCGCACCGCCTCGGGTAGTCTCGCCACACCATCGGCCGGCGGGTCGGCGAGCACTTCGACGCTCGCCTGACCGTCCCGCTCGCGCGCCGCCACTCGCGCCCGCTCGGTCCACGCCTCGCGCCTTCTGGCGAGCCCGACGCGATCGCGAAACGCCGGGTCGAGATCGTCGTCGCTCGCGAAAACCGATCGGTCGATCGACGAGAGAATCGCCTCGTCGTCGTCGGTCGCGATGGCGCGAACGATGGCGTCGTACGAGAGCGCGCGAACCACCTGCAACACATCCTGGCGATCGGAGTCGTCGAGCTCAGCCAGCGCGCCGCTCATCGCCAGGTCGATCAACACCGGGCGGTCGTTCTCGGCCAGCGCACGCCGCAACCGCTGGCCAACCTGCTGCCGTCGACGCTCCGCCCGCTGCTGCCGACGAGACGGCCCGGCAATCGCCGGCGCGGTCACCGCCTGGATCTCGCTCACGATCGTCTCGAGGGTGCGCTCGCCGCGTTCCGCCGCCGGTTCCGGCCACGATGGAACCGAGGCGGGCGGCTGTTCCGCCCGCGGCTCAGAAGACCATGCGGCCTCCTGCTGCCGTGGCGCTTGCGCCGGCGCCGCCGGCCAGTCGAACCCGATCTCGGGCGGATCCGGCTCTGCCACGTTCGATCGGCCGGAAAGATGCCATCCCGCCGCGGTGTCATCCTCAAAATCGTCGCGAATCGCGCCCGGGCGGGTGCCCGACCGATTGATTTCCATCGCAGCCTCGCGGAGCAGCGCCGGCACCCGGTCGGGACGACCCGTGCACCCCGCGATCAGCCGATCCAGCAGCGCGCGCGTGAGCGGCGACAGCTGGTGCTCAACCTCGCGCACCAGCCGCGATCGCTGCGGATCCATCAAGTCCCACGACGAGAACAACAGGGCGGGGTGCGACCATTCCGGCGCGCGCTCGTGCTCGATCGGCACGCTGGCGTCGGCGAGCACCGCGATCGACGTCATCAACACCAGGAGCGCGAAGGCGTCCTCCTCCTCCGGCGCGCCACCGCCACGCGGCAGGCGGTACCCGGCACGGCGTCGCGGCTCCACCGGCGGCACGCCGTCGCGATAGCCGGCGCGGTCCAGGTCGACGAGCGTCATCTCGCCGTCAGGACCCACGATGATGTTGCCCGGCGCGATGTCGCCGTGGACGAGGGCGCTGGTCCGCAGCGCGTCGGCCAGGTCGGCAAGTGACCACAGAAGATCGGAGAGCCGCTCGCGATTGTGCCGCTCCCGCGCCCGGGTCACCCGCGCGGTCAGTGTCTCGCCGGGGATCCAGTCGTACAGCAGGGCGACGGACGTGCCAGGAATGTCCTCGACATCGAGAATCGTCACATTGCGCGGCAGGTGCCCAGTGATCGTGCCGGCCGCGGCGGCAATGTCGGCGTAGCGTCCCGGCCAGCTCGCGCCGCCGGCATGTTCGAGGGGCAGACGCAGGGCGTAGCGCGGGTGACGGTCGCCTCCGACGCCAAGCGGCACAATCAACGCGTCCTCGCCGCGAATCCGCACCAGTTCGCCGGCGTCGTCGAGGAACGGCCGAGCACCGAGCGTGGCGACGAACGAAACCGACCCGTCGCGAAGCGCGTTCGTGAGGGCAGTGATATCCAGCATGCGCGGCCTTTCCGAACCATCGAGCGCGGGTGCGCACGTCGTGTCGCACTCGCATGATAGATGGTAAAGTGTACATACACTGTGGACGGTGTCACGATCCGGGGAGGGAGACGTGGTCCGCGCAAGCAGAAAGGGCTCGAGCTGTGCCTTTCCCATCCCGATTCACGCGTGACCAGCGCGACGAGTCGAGCGACGCAACCGGCACTCTGACTGCCGTACAACCCATCAACCGCAACGGAGTCGACCCCGAGCCAGAGGAAGTTGTGACGCACCGCCTGTCCAGCGAGCACGCCTCCCTGGCGCGAGACATCACCGACCTGGCAACGTCCCTCGGCGAAATCGACAGCCGGTCGTCCGGCCGTCTTCGCGACCTCGCCTCCGCGGTCAACACCCCGGCCGAGCGCTCCCGCTGGAACGCGGTCGACCTGCCGCAGGCCTTCAATACCCAGCGGCTATCGCAGGAGTACGCCCTGCGGAAGGTCGGCGAGGGGCAGGTCAAGCTGATCGAGCTTGCCGACAAGGCTCGCAACGCGCTGGTGCTGGTGCCGGTTTTCCTGACCTGGTATGCGCTGGCCGAGGCTGCGCGCAACTACGCCTCGTATATCACCAACAACCCCGATGCGGCCGGGCAGCCCTTCCTGCTGCTTTGGCAGCAGGGGTTCGGCCAGGACAGCTGGCGCTACCCGACCTTCTCCCAGGTCGCGCTGATCGACGCGGCGGTGATCTTCGTGATCATCGTGTTGACGATCTATGCCCACGGCCGGCGCGAGGACCAGGAGGACGCGGTCGCCAACGTCGCCGCCGACTTCTACGCCACGTTCGACAACATCCTCGCCGAAGCCGGCGTGCTGCTCGCTCGCGACCGCGCCGCGCAGCCGTCGCAGCTCGCGCGCAACGTCGCCTCGCTCACCGACCGCTTCGACCAGAACAGCCGCGAGCTGGTCAGCCTGATCGACGACGAGCGCCGCCGCATCCACGACATCGCCAACCAGCGTCACGAGGAGTTCCAGGACTTCGCGCTCTTCGCCCGCAGCATGCGCGCCGGCGCCGAGCAGTCCAACCGCACGCTCGCCGAGCTGCGCCAGTTGAGCCGCTCGCTCGACGATTCGGTCGAGCGCCTCGGGCAGGACGTCGCCACGACCGGCCGGCACCAGCAGACGCTGCTCTCGACCTTGCAGAATCTCGAACAGCTGACGTC
>JAEVYR010000166.1 GCA_023392645.1 Chloroflexota bacterium
GGTGTGCGCCTCGCCCACGTGCTCGATGTCGTCGTGCTCGGCGAGCCAGAAGGCGACGAGGCGCGTGAACGCCTCCGAGTCATCGCAGTGGAAGACGCGGATTCCCATTGACCGCCCCTTAGTCTAGGCGAGTCTCGCGCGAGCGTCTATGCGCCCGATTCGGTCCAGCACCTCGGCCGCCAGCGCCTCGTAGTCGGCGACGGTGCCCTCGACCTGCATGCCGACGGTGTCGACGCCATCCATGCCCACCCGCCGGATCGGCGCCGGGATCGGGCAGCCGAGCGCCAGCCAGTCCGTCGCCGAGCCGTCCAGCAGCGCCGAGACGCTGGCGTTGGTGATTTCCCAGATCGGCAGGCGCGGCGAGACGACGAGCGCCAGCGGCACGGTGCCCTGTTGCGCCTGCGGCGTCTCCTGCGCGGCCGCGCCGCCGGTGAACCCGGCGAGCCCGCCGGTCATGGCGACGGCGGAGGCGCCGACGATAAGGTCGCGCCGGCTCATGCGGGCGGCGAGGATGTCCGATCGGCTGGTGTGGAGACGTGAGGTCATGGGGCGTAGGTCCTGTTGGCTGGGTTACGGCGCGTCCGGGTACTTGTCGAAGTATTGCAGGATTCCGCGAGCATAGGCATCGACCAGCAGGTGCTGGTTCTCGGTGCGGGCGATGAAGGCCGCATCGTCGTCGTTGCTGACGAACACCGGCTCGATCACGATGCCGGGCATCTGGCTCGGGTCGATGGTGAAATCGGCGTTCTTGATGGCCGGGCCGAGAATGATGAGGTGGCGCTCGACCCCGCCCGCGTGCAGGACGGCATCCAGCTCGTCGTCGGCGATCGCGCCGCGCGGCTGGGTGTCGAAGCCGGCATTGCCGTAGGCGGCGTTGATTTCGCGGTAGACGAAGTTGGCGAGATCAGCGCTGCGGTCGCCGAACGGGCGGAACGGCGCGCGGGTGTAGAGCACCTCGTACCCGCGCGCGGTCTCGTCATCGAATCCGTTGAGGTGGAGCGAGATCAGCAGGTCGGCGCCGGCTTCGTTGCAGATGTTGATGCGCGCCTGCAGCTCGTCGCGGTCGCCCGCCGTCTCGGAATCCTGCAAGGTCTGGCCGTCGCCATTGATGTCTTCGTTGAAGACGTTGACGGCGAGGCCGCTCGGGCGCGTCAGCACCACGGCGATGCCTTCCTGCTCGAGCCGCTCCTTGAGCATCCAGGCCATGGCGAGGTTGATGTCGCTCTCCTGCATGCCGGGTGCGCGGGAGTTCGCCTCCCGGGTGAAGCCGGGATCCCAGCCGCCGTGACCGGCGTCGATGCAGACGATGTGCTCGGCGTCGGCGAGCGATTGTGTCGGTACCGCGAGACCGCTCTGATTGGACGGCGGCGTCGGCGTCTGAATCAGTTGCGGGGTTGGTGTGGTGTCGCCGCCATCGCCGTTGAGAAGTCGCGGCAGCACGAAGATCACCGCCATGGCGACGAAGAGCAACCCGCCGAGGATCATCAGCCGCGTGTTGTCTGGCCGTCCGGCGGGCAGATCGGGCAGCCCCCCGGAGGATCGATCGTTGCCGCCGTCGTCGGGTGGCTCCTGGCGCGGCGGGCCGACCGGCGGGCGCGCGGCCTCGCCGGACATGAGCCGGTCGATGCGCTCGGTCGAGGACGGTTGCTCCGGCCCCTCCTCGGGTGGCGATTGCTGCGCCGGCCGTCGTGGCACGAACGAGCCCGACTTCGCGTCGCCTTCCGGGGTACGGGACGGTCGCTGATCGCGGCGGGCGCGCTCACGCTCGCTGCTCCATTTGGAGTCGCGTCTCGGGACCCAGCGGTCAGGCATGCGTTTGAACCTTGAGGGCCGCCGTTCGGCTCTCATTGACGCGCTCGGTCGGGTCGAGCGGCACGATGGGTCGCTTCACCTGATGATACGCGAATGTGTCGAGACGTTCCGTGGCGAGGCCACCGGCATCGACCTCGACGATCTCGGCGGCGATCGGCTCGAAGGCGGCACGGAGATGGACGGCCGATTTGGCCGCGATCCAGTGAATGCCGGCGCGGTTGATGCCGTGGGCGTCGATGATGGCCGGCTCCAGCACGGGGTGCCGGCGGCTGGCGACGATCACGATGATGCCGTCCTGGCGCAGCGCGGCCGTGCGGCCATACCGGGTGGCGCCGCCGTGGCCGATCGGACCGGCGTTGCGAACGACGCCCTCACCGGTCGCGATGATCTCCCACGGGCCGCGAACCGGATCCCCGGAGCGCGGGGTCATCGTGCCGCCGATGGCGACATCGATGGTGGCGCCGGTGCCCGCGCCGATCGCCCGCGCGACCGTGGCGGGATCGCAGATGGTGGCGACGACGCCCGGTCCCCATCTCTCGGCGAGCGCGCGGGCGAGGATGCCGGTATGGTCGCCGGGGGCGCCGGCGCCGGGGTTGTCGCTGACGTCGGCCAGCACCACCGGCTTGCCGGAGGTATGGATCACCGGCGCGGCGAGGTCGTCGAGCGGGATGGCGGTCGAGCCGAGCGTCCGGAGGAACTGCCAGGCGCTCTCGGCGTAGCGGCCGGCGATCGATTCGGCGAGATCGCGGTCGTCGTCGGTCGTGACGATCACCGACGCGCCGGCGTGCGGCACGTCGTGAAACGGAAAACCGGGCAGCAGGTTGGCCTGCAGCACGCCGGGCAGGCGGCCGAGCGCGGCGATCTGCCGCATCATCCGGGCCATTGGTGTAGGGCCGTTGGTGCGCTGAGCCGTCAACGGCAGCAGCACCGGCAGGCGGCGCAGAGCCGTGCGAGGACGAATCGCGCCCTGAGCCAGCGCGTGGCAGAGCGCCAGCGCGCCGGCGCCAGTGGCGTGGGTGTCGATGTGCGGATAGGTGCGGTAGCTCAGGATCGCCGAAGCCGCCGCCGCGAGCCGATCTGACGGCGCGCCGTGGGAATCCAGCACGACAACGATCGGCACGCCCTCGCCGACGATGTCGCGCACCCGCTCGACCAACGCGCCGTCGGGATCGAGCTGGTCGGTGGTCGCCATCGCGCCGTGGAGCGCCAGCACGACGCCGTCGAGACCGGGCTCGCGGATCGCGGCGGTGCGCAGGCGGGTCAACAGGCCGAGCTGGAGCTGGTCCCACGCCTCGTGGGCGACCGGGCCGGCGGGCATCGCGGAGGCGAAGAGCGTCGGCACCAGCTCGACTCCGGAGCGCGCGGCCGCCTCGATGATGCCGCCGAGAACGCCGTCGGCGCCGCGGGCAGCGGTCAGTATGCTGGCGCCGGTGAGCAGCGCGCGCTGCTCGAAATCGGCGAGCGTGGTGAGATGCGGCGAGAATGCGTG
>JAEVYR010000316.1 GCA_023392645.1 Chloroflexota bacterium
CGCCGGGCATCATCAGCCTCTTCCACACCGACCCCGATGTCGCCGAGCACGCCGTCACCTATCTCCGCATCACCGGCGGCACCATCGTGGTGCTGCTGATGACGTTCGTCTGTGGTGCGGTACTGCGCGGAGCCGGCGACAGCCAGACGCCGCTGCGGGCATCGCTGGTCGCCAACGCCGTGAACGTCTTTCTCGCCTGGGCGATGATTTTCGGCAACGCCGGCTTCCCGAGGCTGGAAGTCGCCGGCAGCGCCTGGAGCACGGCCATTGGGCGAGCGATCGGCGCGTCGATCCTGCTCTGGCTGCTCTTCTCCGGGCGCCGGGCCGTGTCGCTGGCTGGCCGCGAAGGCTGGACGCTGCGTCTCGGCACGGCGAAGGAGCTGATGCGGCTCGGCGTGCCGGCCGCGATCGAGCAGATGCTGATGTCGGCCGGGTTCACGGCGATGATCGCAATCGTCGCGGTGATCGGCACCGACGCGCTCGCGGCCCAGCAGATCAGCTTCAACGCGCTGTCGATGGCGTTCCTGCCCGGGTTCGGCTTCGCCACCGCCGCCACGGCGCTCGTCGGCCAGAGCCTCGGGGGGCGCGACATGGACGACGCTCGCACGGCCGCGCGCATCTCGGCGCGATGGTCGCTCATCTGGATGACGACCGGCGGGCTGATCTACTTTCTGTTCGCTGAAGACGTCATCCGCATCTTCACCGACGACGCCAGCGTGATCGCGCACGGCGACGGCGCGCTCAAGGCGCTTGCGATCAGCCTGCCATTCTGGACCTTCTGGACGGTCTACGGCGGTTCGCTCCGCGGTCTCGGCGACGCGCGCACGCCGATGATCGCGAGCTCGATCTCGATGTGGCTGGCGGTCGCGCTGGCGTGGGCGGCGGTGGTGATCTTCGACGGCACGCTGACGATGGTGTGGGCGACGTTCCTCATCACCAGCCCGATCGCGGCGGTGGTCAACACCCTCGCCTTCCGGCGCCGGCTGAAGCGCACGCGTGCCGAGCTGGCCGCCGGCCTGCCGCCGCCGATCCCGGCCTGACACAAACGACCGGAACCCGAACCACGAACCGCGCGCTTCGCGGCAGCCGTCATGACAGGCTGTGGCGTCGTTCCTCGCTGTCCCGGTTCCGGTGCGCCCGTCTCCCCCAACCCAACGGAGCGAAGCCCCGTGTCCGATGCCGCCACGGTCGTCGGCGAGGGGCTGCCGCAGACGCTTCTCGGCGTCGTCGAGACGCTCACGGTCGCCTCGCTCCGCGGCGGCCCTGGCCGGGCTGCCTGACTGGCGACCGGCGCGAAAGATCGCGGCGGAGCTGGTCCAATTTCTGCCCGAAGATGCCTCACCGTTCCGCCGGGATCGCCGCCAGCGCGTAGTCCGGCACCGTGGCTACCACCAGCCGTAGGGGATGTTGCGGTTGGGGTCGAGGCGCGGGTGGCAGCCGGCGGCGAGCAGCGCGTCGATTCGATCGATCATCGCGGCGATCTCCGACTCGCCCAACACGCCGGCGAAGCGCTCCCGCAGCGCCGGCTCGTCTTCCCGCACGCGTGCCAGGTCGCCCAGCAGGTCGATCGCGATCGCATCGCCGACGAACTGCCACAGCACCGTGCGCAGCTTCGGCACGATGTTGAACGTCAGGCCGTGGTCGATGCCCCAGATGCGATCGTGGATGTCGAGCAGGCAGTGAGTCAGCTTGCGGTCGGCGTTGTTGGCGACGAGGTCGAACAGCACCATCCGCTCGAGCTCCGGCCGCTTTTGGGCCCAGAAGCGCATCGCCTCGCGGCGCGGCATCTCGGGCGCCGGCTCGACGTAGAGCTGGAGACTGCCGACGCCGAACGGCCCGTCGCGGACCACCGTCGGCGGCACGATATCCCAACCCAACAGGTCGGCGAGCAGCCACGAAGCGCGCTCGCGGAGGTAGAGCGTGTCGTCGGGAAAGTCCCACAGTGGTCGCTCGCCCTGCGCCGGCTTGTAGATGCCGAATTGCACGACATCGCCGCTGTCCGGGTCGTGCAGGGCGACCGCGAATGTGTAGTTGGACCCCCACGGCACGAGCGTCTCACCCGACATCTCGGCCCGCTCCAGCAGCGCGATCGCCTCGCCCGTGCCGATCGGGGCGGGAGCGTGGCGGGCCGATTCGTTCTCGTCGTCGGCAAGCTGGAGATAGAGTTCAGGCATCAAGGCTGTCCCGGCGAGAGCGATGGCTCAGGGCGGTGATGATACCGCACGGCTAGTGTACCGTCGGTTTCGCGCGCCACGGTCGCGGGTTCACGGAACTCCGGATACAATCGACCGGACGTAGACGTATCGGAACCGGGCGAGTTGCCGGGCAGCTCGCGGGGAAGGAGCAACACAGCGTGAAGATCATTCGCTATCAGCAAGACGGCGGCGAGGCCGCATTCGGCATTCTCGAGGATTCGACCGTCTACGCGGCCAGCGGGGACGTCTTCTCCGGACTGAGCAAGGGCGAGAAGGTCGGCAGCGTCGACGACGTGACGCTGCTCCCGCCGATCGAGCCGGGCAAGGTCGTCGCCATCGGGCTCAACTACATCAAGCACGTCACCGAGAACAACCCGAATCAAAAGGTCCCCACCGAACCGGTCGTGTTCATGAA
>JAEVYR010000334.1 GCA_023392645.1 Chloroflexota bacterium
CCTCCCGGGCGTGACGGTAGTGCGCGCGCGCCGCGACCGCGTTGCCACGCCCTTCGGCTATGAGCCCACTGTGAAACGCGACCACGCCTTCCATTGTGGTGGACAGCGTCTCGCCGTCGCTGACGACGTGGTCGATCGAGATCTCGGCGGCGCCCCAGTCGCCGCGCTCGATGGCGATGAGCGTCAGGTTCACCCAGCAGATGCGCTGGCGATGCAGGTCGTCAAGCTCCTTGCCGACGAGCAGGGCGTGCTCGTGAAGGTCCGACGCGCGATCGTACCGACCCAGGTCGATCCAGCAGTTCGCCAGCCCGATCGTGCCGTCGATCCACGCGCCGGTCTGGTGCGTGCGGGTTGCTTCGGAGCGGGCCCGCTCCGCGACGGCGATCGCCTCGTCATAGCGGCCCAGGCCGTAGAGGAGATAGCTCAGGTTGGCCAGCGCGCGACTCGTCTCCGGCGCGCCGCGCTTCGCCCAGATGTCGACCGCGCGGAGAATGCGATCTCGTCCCTCCGCCATGTCTCCGGAGTCGAAATCCAGCATGCCGACCGCTTCGAGCGCGGTTGCCAGCACCAACTCGTCGTGCCAGGTGGAGGCGAGGTCGAGCGCCCGGCCGAGGTGGGTGCGGGCCGCGGCGAGATCGGAGACGCTTCGGGCGCACAGGCCAAGCGCAATTTGCGTGTGAATCCACGTCTCCGGGTCGCTCACACGGGTGCCGAGGCGGTCGATGTGTCCGAAATGGGCGCGCGCCGTGGCGAAATCGCGTTGGGCGCGGGCCAGATTACCCGCCCGCAGGTAGGTTCGCGCGGCCTCATCGCGATGGCCGGATCGCTCGAGGTGCCAGGCGAGACGATCGAGTCGCTCATGTTGCGATTCCCCATGCAGCTCGCGCAGCGCTTCGACCGCGCGCCCGTGGGCGTGTGTGCGTTCGAGATCAGAAAGGCCGGCATAGAGCGCGTCGCGCAGGAGGGGCGGATCGAACCGGTAGGTATGAGTGACGCGTCCGCCGATCACCGAGGTGCCATCGGCGCGCATCAGCCCGAGGCGGCGCCAGAGCTGCCGGTCGACGAGTTCGATGAACTGCTCGGGCGGCAGATCGAGCATTCGCATCAGCGTTTCGGCATGGAAGTCGGGGCCGAGCACGCTGGCGTCCAGCAGGATTCGCCGTAGCTCCTTCGGTAGCCGGCGCACCCGGCGGGTGAGAGCGTCAGCGAGATCTGGCGGAACGATCCCGTCGATCGTCGTCGCGATGCTCTCACTGGCCGCGGGCCGCGCGCGCAACGCGTCAGCGATTCCGACGATGTATTGCGGATTGCCGCCGGTGCGGGTGACCAGCGTGTCGATGATGGTTGGGTCGGTTGGAAGGTCCGCGCGTTCGAGGGCCGCCCCGGCGAACCGCTTGGCGGCGTCGCCGTTCGTGGCGGCGTCGAGATCGATCGCGCCGTGCGGGAAGAGGCGCTGGAAATCATCGAGGAGGTGGCTCAGGACATTGTCGTCATCGGCGAGCTGGCGATCCGGCAGGCACGTGCCGACAATCGCCAGCTTGAGGCTGAGACGCCCGTGAATACGCCCGAGAAGATGCTCCAGCGACGCAAGCGTGGCCCGATCGGCGCGGTCGAGGTCGTCAAAGACGAGGATCACCAGGCCATCCGTGGCGTACTGGGTGATCAGGCGGAAGAACTGCTCGCAGCCCGGCACGGCGCGCATCGCATCGTCGGGCGGGGTGATGGCCAGGCGAGCGAGGCGATCCGACACGGCGCGATCGGGCAGGTGCTCGACCAGCTGGTGCCAGTCGTCGCTGGACGAAAGTGCCAGGGTGGCGAGCAGCGGCGCCTCGATGGCGAGTGAGCGCGCGGCGGTACCTGCGCGTGTGGCGATCGCATCGCGATTGTCGGGCGCCAGCGGAGTGCCGACGCTATCGGGCCTGGGAGCACCGAGCATCTGGAGGATGAGGCGCAGGAACGGGCCGTGGGCCTGATCGTCCGTGCCGGCTTCGCCCCACAGCACGACCGTGCCGGGATGCCGCTCGAGGACGAGATTGCAGGCGTGGGCGGCCAGGGTGGTTTTGCCGGTCCCGTATTCGCCACGCAACAGGAGACCGGTCGCCGCGCCACCGGCGGCGCTGGTGAGCGCGCGAGCCATGGCTTGGAGCGCTGGTTCGCGCCCTGCCTCGATAACGTCGTGAGCAGCATCCTCTGGGACGGTGATGGCGAGAGCGGGCGCTGCCGCGCCCGATGGCCGCGCGGCCGCCATGAACGCCTCGTAGGCGGGCGAGCCAGCTCGAAGGTCCAGCGCGATAGCGAGCGAGTGCACCGTTTCGCGGCGCGTGCCGCGACGCGGGGCCGACGCCTTCGCCGGTCCCTCCAGCCGCACGATGGTGCGGAGGGAAACGGGGCTGACCGATTCGTCGCGCATGGCGAGCCTGGCGGTACGAGCCGCCAGCTCATGTTGGGCGAGACCACGATGCCGGCGATAGGTCACCAGCAGCTCGCCGAATGGTGTGCGTGATTCGTTGTCCATGCCCCCGACCTGGACCGCTGCATGTGACGAAATACACAGCCGGGCGCCCCCGATAGGGCGGCCGGTTTCGACCTCATGGATGCGTCACGATCCTGATGCTAGTATGCACCAATTTATCGAAATGCGAACGATCCTGGCAAGGTACATCATGCATCGAGAGGCTATATCCGAACTTCGCCGTGTCAGGAGCGAGGTACTCATCATGCGCTGGCCGGTTACACGCCAGGGACGGGTAGCTGGTGGGCGCGGGCGAGCGCGATGATTCGCCGGTGCGCCGAGGGCCGCGTCAGGTAGCTCTTGCGGTGGTCTGGATCCGCCAGGCGCTCCGCCCGCAACCGCAGGAGCGCCACCGCGTCTGACAGCCACCTCAGCGCGCGCTCCGCATTGCCCCGCTTGTGGTGCGCTTCGATCATCGTCAGGTAGAGGCGACCGAGATGCTCGGCCCCGACCGTGCCGCGGGCGTGCAGTCGTGACTCGAGCTCCGCCAGGAGGTCGCCCGCGGTCGCCCGGTCATCCGTCGCGATGGCGATCCGCAGCAGGCCCGCGAGGGAGTCGATCAGCAGCGGCACCTGGCCGAGCTGATGCCGAATGCGGCGCGACGCCTCGTACCGGTGACGAGCTGCGATGAGGTCGCCACGCGCTTCCATGATGAGGGCGCCGTTGAACGCCGCGACCGAGCGCATCCGGTCGACCAGCCGGCGCTCCGGCTCGTCGAGGCGATCCAGCATGGCTTCGGCGGCGTCCCAGTGGCCGAGCTCGAACCTGCACAACGCGATGTTGAGGATGCAGATGTTGCCGTAGTGGATGAGCCCGTGTTTGTCGTTCCGGGCGAGCCCGGCCTCGTAGCTGGCGATCGCGCGCTCGTAGTAGCCGAGATCGAGCCAGCAGTTCGCAAGCGAGATTTCGGCCGAAGCCACCGCGCCGATGCTCTCGGCTTGTTTGCCGAGTGCGACGCCTTCCTCGGCGCGGGCGCGAGCCTCGTCGTAACGGCCCATGGCGTGCAGCGCGAGACTCAGGCTCGCATTCGCCCGGGAAGCCTCCACCACCTCGCCGGCCCGGGCGTAGTCGTCTATTGCGTCGGCGAACCGCGCCGCGCCCGCCGCCATTCGCCCCGCGTCGAAATCGAGCACCCCGAGCGACAGCAGCGCGTTGGCGTCGATGGTGTGGAGTTGCTCCCGGTTTGCCTCGCGGCGGGCCTTTAGCAGCGCCTCGCGAGCCTGATCCGGCCGGGCGAGCGACCGGAGACTATTGCCGATACCGACCTGTGCCTGCACATGGGTCGCCGCCGCCACCTGCGCGATGCCCATCTCCCGGACATGCCGGAAGATCGCCCGGGCATGACGGTAGTCGGAGCGTTGCATCGCCCGGTCGCCGGCGGCGAGCCATGCCGACCCGGCCCGGCGGAGATCGCCACCCTGCTCGACCTGACTCGCGATAAGGTCGATCGCGTCGTGTTCCCGAAGTCCGAGCCTGCGCTCGAGAGCATCGGCCGTGGCGAGGTGGAGGTGCGACCGTTCGAGCCGCGACAGCGTGCCGGTCACGTGGTCGTGGAGCAGGGCGTGAGCGAATCGATAGCGATGCATCGCGATACCCGGCGCCACCTGGTGCCTTCCGACGAAGCGCACCTGCCCCGCCAGGCGGTCATCCAGATAGCGCGCGCACTCGCTCGACGGGATGCCGACCGCTTCGAGCGCCGGTTCCGCCAGGAAGTCATCGCTCTGAACGCTCGCCGCCGCCAGCAGGGCGCGCGATCGCGGATCGAGGTGGGCGAGCTGGCGGGCGAACACCGCGTCGATCTCCACCGGCATGCCGTTCCCGGAAATCGCGGTGGCGTCGACCGCCTGCAGGCGCAGGAAGCTCATCACATAGAGCGGCATGCCCCCGGTGCGCTCGAACAGCCGGTCAGCCAGAGCGTCCTTCCCGAGACGCGCGACGGCCGCGTTGACGAATGCCCGACCCGCCTCGCCCCTGACGGACGATGAGAGATCGAGAACCGCGTCCGGGAAGTGCGCGGTGATGCCGTTCACGAGCATCGTCGACTCGGACTCGGTTGCCGGATCGCCGGTGCGGACCGATCCCAGCACGACGATGGGCAGGCGCTGTGTCGCCAGCGACGATGCGATGTGGTGAAGCGTGGATCGCGAGGCGTCATCGGCCCAGTGGAGGTCTTCCAGCACGATGACGACCGGACTTGCGGAGGCGTAGCGCGCAAGGACGTGAATGAGCGCCGCGCCGATGCTGCCCGGCGTGACGTTTTTGCCGGCGGGTGGAGCCGGCGCGGTCTCGATGCGACGTCGGGTGTCGGGACCGAGCGAATCGAGCACATGGGCCCGCTGGAGCGCGGCCGAGGAGGTCAGCGTGCCTACCAGACGCGCGCCCGGACCGGTCAGTGCCGACGCCGCGAGCGGAAGGCGTGAATCGAGACGCGGGCCGTTGCTGTCGGGCAGGGGGCCGCCGTCGCCGGTCGGATCGCGCAGCATTCGCGCGAGCACCTGGCGCCACGGCTCATGGTCGGTCATCGCGCCGAAACCGCGCGGGCAGGTACCCCAAAGCACGACGGTGTCATCGCGGCGGTTCAGCGCCCGGCGGCCAATCTCCTCGAGCAGCCGCGTCTTGCCGCTTCCCGCCTCGCCGGTCAACAGCACGATCGACGGCGACCCGTTCGCGGCGGCGTCGATGGCCGACGTGAGCCGGGCCAGGTGCGGTTCGCGGCCTGCCGAGAGGAAGATGGCGTCGGGCTCATCGCTCGCCGGGGTCGGGGTCGCAGCGGGGTTGCGGGCGGCGTCGAGGAGCGCGTCGAAAGCCGGCGTGCCGGGTTCGAGCTCCAGCGCCATCGCGAGGCTCCGTACCGTCGCCTGGTGCGGCACGCGGCTCTTGCCGGGTGTGAGTCGTTCGAGCGCGGAGATGGTGCGTTCGGTGATCGCCCGGGGCGCGATGCCATCGGCGTGGAGCGTGACGGTGCGCCCGGCAACGTCTGCCTGGGTCAGGTTCAATCGATCGCGATGGTGGGCGAGCAGCGTCGCGAAGACGGTGCGTTGATGCTTGGACATGAACATCGATCAGAAGCGTGACCGCGTTTCGGCCAGACGAATGGTTCGAACCGGTGACCGGGTTACCCCGAGAATAGCGCACCGGACGCGAAATGGCACTTCTAATGGCACATGAATTTCATGTTCAATAGGCGTCGTGCGCAGTATCGTTGGGTTACGGGTATGGGAGACAACCCAGCGAGTCGCCGGAGCGTACTCCGACCCCCATGGCAATTGACATTCGATGCGCGAATATGCCCCCCAGCGCATCGAATGTCGTGCCGATGGAGGTGGGGAATCGCGTTCGACGGCCGAAGCACTGATGTTCAGGGAACCAGAACGACGCGCCCGGTAGCCAGGCTATCAGGGCGTTTACACATCCTGTCGTCTGGGAATGGGGAGAGGAAGCGCGGGATGAGAGGTTTCAGGGCGACCGCCGGGACGGTCGCCGTCGTGGTGATGTTGCTGTCGACGATGAGCATGACGATCGCCGCGACCTCGACAAGTCCGGGCATCGCGGCGGTCGGAGTTCCGCGCGTCCGGGATGAAGCCACCATCGGCGCAAGTCAACGGCTTGCCGCGCAGGGTAGCGACCCGATCGAGATCCACGCGCTCGATTCGCTGAAGTTCGATCAAGAAACGATCACCGCATCCCCGGGCCAGGAAATTCACGTCATAAACGATGGTGTGATGCAGCACGACTTCGTGGTTGACGAGCTCGGGATGGCGACGGAGATCCTCGACAAGGGCGAGGACCAGACGATCACCGTGCCGGACGACGCCGCGCCGGGCGAGTACACCTTTTATTGCTCGGTGCCGGGCCACCGCGAGAGCGGCATGGAGGGCACACTGACCATCGTCGAGGCTGCCAGCGGCGAGCCGCCGGCGCCCATTCCCGCGCTCACCGGCGAGCCGCTGTTTTCGGCTGACGGCATCGACGCGACGATTCTCGCCCAGGCGGGCATCACCTCGCCCAACGCTGGGTCCACCCTTCTGCTCGAATTGCTGGATGTCGCGCCCGACACCGAGCTGGCCACGCACCAGACGACTTCGCCGGAGCTGTTCTACATCCTCGCCGGTGTGGTCACCTTCCAGGACAACTTCGGGTTTGCCTCCGTCGTCGACGCCGGCCGCATTGTCACGCTGAACGCGGGCAGCGAGTACAGCATCTCCAATCAGGAG
>JAEVYR010000400.1 GCA_023392645.1 Chloroflexota bacterium
GATATTGCTTCCAGATGGGATCGTTGAGGCCGAGGCGCTGACGCACGGCCTCGCGCACCGCCGGCGATGTCTCGGGGGGCAGGAAGCCGTAGGTGGGATCGCCGGAAAGATGAATCAGCAGGAAGATCCCGCTCGATGCGAGCAGGATGGTGCCGACGAGTGTTGCCAGTGCTCGAAGCACCAGGCGCGCCATTGGTCGCTCCCGCGGCGAAGGTCATCGGGAGTGGGACAGCAAGCGCGGACCGGGTCGGTCCGTCGCCCGCCGACGCGCACCCCGAAGAGGACCTTCGACCGATTGGTACGATCCGGGCACGAAAAAAACCCGGAGGCCGAAGGCCCTCGGGTTCACATCGTTGCGGAGCGGCAATCGAACGCCGGGCACACGGTACCGCGGCAGTCGACTGAACGCCTTCTCCCATCCGGACTTTACCGTCGGCTCCGGAGTTTCACCGGATCGTGCGCTCGCCAGCTCGGCGACCACTTGCGGGCTGTACCGCCGGTCAGGACTTGACCGTCATCGCTCGACGGCCTCACCAATCCCCGAAGGCTATGTTGAACCTATCCTACCGGCACGGTCGGATTCACGCAACAGGCACGACTACGAAGATCGCGCGGGTTCGGAGGTGCCGATGGTTTTCGGTCGTGAGTCGTCGCGGCGACCTGGCGGCGCACCCACCGTCGCGGGTATCCGGTCAGCGGCCGCCACTGTCGCCGCCCCGGCACACCACGGCCGCAACCCTAGACCTTCGCGAAGGCGTCCTTCATGCGGCCGAAGAATCCCTTGCTGTTCGCCTGCTGCTCGATCTCGCTGCCCAGGCTGTCGGCAAGCTCCTCGAACAGGGCGCGCTGGTCGTCGGTGAGCTGCTTCGGCGTCACCACCTGGATCGTCACGATCTGGTCGCCCCGGCTGCCGCCACGCAGATCGGGCACGCCCTTGCCCCGCAGGCGAAATTGCTGCCCCGATTGGGTTCCCGACGGAATTCGGAACATAACCGGTCCATCGATGGTGAGAATTTCGACCTCGTCGCCGAGCGCTGCCTGGGCGACGTTGATGCCGACCTGCGACTGAATCGCCTTGCCGTTGCGCTCGAACACCTTGTGCGGCTTGACGTGGACCTTCACGTAGAGGTTGCCCGCCTGTCCGCCCTTGACCGGCGAGTCCTCGCCCTGCCCGGTGAGGCGGAGCGTGGCGTTGTCGTCGACACCGGCGGGCACGGTCACATCGATCGTGCGGTACTGGCGCCGACGACCGCGGCCGCGGCAGGCATCGCACGGATCGGTGATGATGACGCCCTCGCCGTGGCAGGTCTGGCACGGGCCGGAGGTCATGAACTGCCCGAGGATAGTCTGCTGGACGCGCCGCACCTCGCCGGAACCGCCGCAGGTTCCGCAGGTCAACGGCTCGCGGCCATCCTTCATGCGGGTGCCATGGCACACGTCGCAGGTTTCCAGCCGGTCGACCTCGACCTCCTGCTCAGTGCCGAACACAGCCTCCTCGAAGGAGAGGGTGATCGACACCTGGATGTCGGAACCACGCGGCGGGGCAGCACGCTGCCCGGCCGCCGCGCCGCCGAAGAAGCTGTCGAAGAGGTCGCTGAAGGGCGAGCCGGCGAACCCACCGAATGGGTCGCCACCCATCCCGCCCGGGCCACCGTTGACGCCGGCGTGACCGAAGCGGTCGTAGGCGGCGCGGCGGTCGGCGTCGGAGAGGATCTCGTACGCCTCGTTGACCTCCTTGAAGCGCTCCTCGGCGCCGTCGTCCTTGTTGATGTCGGGGTGGTACTGGCGCGCCATCTTGCGATAGGCGCGCTTGATCTCCACCTCGGTCGCGGTCCGCTCGATTTCCAGGACCTGGTAGTAGTCTCGTTTCTCAGTCATGCGTCTCGTCAGTGTGATGGTGCGATTCGGGAACGCGCGAGCCTCGTCGCGCGACAGTCCCCACCAGTATAGCCCCAACGGCAACCTGATTGGCACTCGGTTTTACAGAGTGCCAAATTGCTTCAAAATGACGCCGCAGTGCCGGCCCGGTGGCGATTCCTGGCGAACGGCCGGAACAGGCCGGCGCTACGGCACCTGGCGGAGGTCGATGAGCGTGCCGGCACGGCGAGCGGCGGTCTTGTACAGCCACGGCGCCGCGAGGCTCAGATAGACCCGCGCTTCCAGACCGTCGATCAGGCGCTGCGGGATGCCGCTCGCACCCGCGTACGCGCCCGCCAGCGCGCCGGCGAGCGCGCCGGCGCTGTCGGCTGGCCGGAGCGCATTCACCGCGCCGAAGACGACCTCGTCGAATGGCTTGCCGCTCGTCGCGGCCTCCACAAGCTCGGCAATGACGTTCCGCTCGGCCGCGACGCCGCTGAGATCTGCCCCGAGGTCGATCGGCGCGATCTCCTCCTCCCGCGCGATGCCGGCGATGGCAAGCGCGACATCGAGCGTGAGCTGGTGCTGCGCGGCCCCACCGTGACTGACGCGCGTGACGATGCGCGTCTCCTCGACGACGGTCCCTGGATCGAATCCGCCCACGGAGTGCACCAACCCGATCGGCACGCCCCGAACCGCCACCGCCAGCGAACCGTCCGGCTGGTCTCGCTCGGGGAGCTGGCCGTCGTGCGGAAACGCCGCCTCGATGCCGGCCGCCATCGCGTCCGGCATCCAGTGCCGCGACGGCCCCTCGGCCAGGTACAGCATCCGGATGTTGATATTCTCGGCGTCGACCCGGCCGT
>JAEVYR010000436.1 GCA_023392645.1 Chloroflexota bacterium
GGAAGGCCATCGCCGCTGAAAGGGATTGGGGCGGGTCGAGATCGAACAGCAGCGAGCCAATGGCAAGGGTCGGCAGCATTCGCAGCAGCATCGCGGCAACGGCTCGACCGAGGTCGCGGCTCAACCAGAGGCCGTACCACGACACCGGGCGGAGCAAATCGGTGGCGATGGTGCCGGTGCGGATCGTTTGCGACACTTCCCACCAGCCCCAGATGTAGATCGGCATGATCAGCGCCTGGTTGATCCAGACCAGCGTGATGGCCTCGTGTTCCGACCACCCGGCGACGGACGGTCCCGCGGCCGAGTCGTAGAACCCCATCATCACCGAGGCCAGGATGATGCCGAACACGCTGTTGGTGAACACGCCGGCAATGGTCGCGGCGCGATAGGCGATCTGCTGGCGGAAGGCGAGCCGGGCGAGCTCGGCGTAGATGCGCACGGACGCTCCTCCTGGACGCATGACTGCTGGCGTCGGTTCGAATAGGGGATACTTGGAGGTAGATATCCGGGCGCCGCCGGACGCGGGGGCACGAAGCATAGCATGGCGTCCATGCCGCAGCCATTTCACGCCGCCCCGGCCGCCACTCACGGGAGTAATCGATGGCAACGACGATGAGCGAGATCCCGACGCGCGACCAGATCGCGGTCGAGGACACATGGGACCTGACCACAATGTACGCCAGCGACGCCGACTGGAACACGGCGGCCGAGGCGATGCCGTCGCTGATCGAGTCGGCCGCCGGGTATGAGGGTCGTCTCGGCGACGGTGTTGCGGTCGTGGCCGAGGCGCTGGCGGCGCTCAACGAGCTGGAAGAGCGGCTTTCGATGCTGATCGTCTACGCCAGCCTCCGCCGCGACGAGGACACCGCCAACACCGAGGCGAACGCGCGGTATCAGCAGGCGGTCGCGCTGGCGATCGGTGCGGGCCAGGCGCTGGCGTTCGTCCAGCCGGAGCTGCTGGCGCTGCCGAAGGCGACGTTCGACGAACTGGCGTCCGCGGACGCGTTGGCGACCTACCGCCACATGTTCGACAACCTCGACCGGCAACGCGCCCACGTGCGCTCGCAAGAGGTCGAGGAGGTGCTGGCGCAGATGGGAGAGGTCACCCGGACGGCGTCGGAGACGTTCTCGCAGCTCGACAACGCCGATCTCGAGTACGGCGACGTCACGGACGAGCACGGCAACACGGTCGCGCTGACCAAGGGGCGCTATGGCGTGCTCATGGAGAGCCGCGATCGCGAGGTTCGTCGCGTTGCCAACGAGACGCTGATGGACGCCTACCAGCAGCATGGCCACACCATCTCGAGCCTGTACAGCGGCTCGGTGCGCAAGGATGTCACGCTCGCCCGCATTCGCGGCTACGAGTCGGCGCGATCGGAGGCGCTGTTCGACGACAACGTGCCGGATGCCGTCTACGACACGTTGATCGACGTCGTTCGCGACGCCAGCCCTGTCCTGGGTCGGTACCTCGATCTGCGCAAGCGGGCGCTCGGCATCGATCCGCTCGAGCTCTACGACCTGCGGGTGCCGCTGGCGCCGGAATCGACGAAGCACTATGACTACCGCGACGCGGTGGAGATCGTGCTGCGAGGCGTCCGCGCGCTCGGCGACGAGTATGTCAACGACCTGCGCTCGGGCTTCGCGTCGCGCTGGGTCGATGTTCACGAGACGAAGGGCAAGCGGTCCGGCGCGTACTCGTGGGGCGCCTATGGCGCGCCGCCGGTCATGCTGATGAACTGGAACGGCACGCTCTCGGATGTTTTCACGCTGGCGCACGAGGCCGGCCATGCGATGCACACGTTCTACTCGCAGCGGGCCCAGCCGTTTCACCTGGCGGGATACCCGATCTTCCTCGCGGAAATCGCCTCGACCGTGAACGAGGTGCTGTTAACCTGGGACCTGCTCGGTCGTGACGAGGCGAAGGATCCGGTGCAGCGGTTCGCGCTGCTCAACCGATTCGCCGACACGGTCCATGGCACGGTGTTCCGGCAAACGATGTTCGCGGAGTTCGAGCAACGCGCTCATGCGGTGTTCGAGGGCGGCGCGCCGCTGACGCGCGAGGGGCTCGACGATATCTACGGTGAGCTGCACGAAGCCTACCTGCCGGGTGTCGCGGTCGATGAGCGGGTACGGGCTGGGTGGAGTCGCGTCCCGCACTTCTACCGCGCGTTCTATGTGTACCAATACGCGACCGGCATGTCGTCGGCGATCAACATCGCCCGGGCGGTGCGCGACGAGGGCGAGCCGGCCCAACGGCGCTATCTCGAAATGCTCGCGTCGGGCGGCGCCGACTACCCGATGAACATTCTCCGGCGCGCCGGGGTCAATCTCACCCAGCGGGAGCCGCTGGAGGTCGCGTTGGCGGAGTTCGAGAACACGATCGCGGAGATGGAGGCGCTGGCCGGGCAGGGTGTGCTCGAGGAGGCGGCGAGGCAGGCGGCCGCGCAGGCGGAGGGCGCTCAGGGAGACCAGGCGTGAAGCACCTGAAAGGCGGCTGATTGCAGCAACAGCGTCCCGGTGGCGAGGACGAACCGCAGCCAGCGTCGCGGAAAGCGGCGGAGGGTGCGCCCGAGCACCACGACCAGGACGGCGGCGACGCCGCAGACGGCGAGAAAGCCGAGCAGGAGGAGTGGATCGGGGTCGCCGCCGGCGCTGGAGGCGAGGTCGCGCGAGAGGCGAACGATGAGCGCCTGCGTCAAAATCAGCGCGATGTTCGCCTGCGCGAGCCGCTCAATCGGAACGGCAAGCGCGCGCAGGGACAGATTTCCGTCGTCGCGTGGCTTCACCGGTCCCTCCTCTCGCACGCTGTCCACCCTGATGTCATGGTAGCGGCAAATTGCCCCTGCTGGCATGATGGGATCGCCACGAAGTGCCGGACGTGAGCCGGCTCGTTGTTCGAGGAACCTGATGGAGGAGCTCAACTTGAGCATGCTGGAGCGAATCGAGCGGTCGGGCGTCGTCGCCATCGTCCGCCTGGACGACTACACCCACGCGCCGGAGATGGCGACCGCGCTTGCCGAGGGCGGGATCGAGGCGATCGAATTCACCTATACCAACCCTGCGGCGGGCGAGGCGGTGCGCGCCACGAAGGCCGCATTGGGTGACCGGATGCTGGTTGGCGCCGGGACGGTGCTCGATCCGGAAACCGCGAGGACGGCGATCCTGCTCGGGTCGGATTTCATCGTCACGCCGACGGTGCAGGTCGAGACGATCCGGCTCTGCCACCGCTACAGCGTGCCGACCGTGATCGGGGCGTTCACGCCGACCGAGATTTTGACGGCGTGGGAGGCGGGCGCGACGATCGTGAAGGTCTTTCCGGCGTCGGTCGGCGGTCGGAGGTATCTCAAGGACGTGCGCGGGCCGCTGCCGCAGGTCAGGTTGATGCCGACCGGCGGCGTTTCGCTGGAGAATGCGGGCGACTTCATCGCGGCCGGGGCGGTCGGCATCGCGGCGGGCAGCAACCTGGTCGACCAGGCGACGGTCGAGAAGCAGGACTGGGCGACCTTGACCGAGCGTGCGCGGGTGCTGGTCGGGGCGGTGCAACGTGCACGGTCCTGATTGGCGACTCGGGTAGACTGGATGGTCGAGGAACCCGACGAGCTCGATGTCACGCGCACCGGGCCGGAATGTGCGAGGCGACGCGATTCATGAGTGATGATGTCATTCGATTGCCGCTGCTGAAGCGGCTGGCCGAGCAGGCGATGACCGATGCTGTCTTTCGCGAGGTCGCGCGCGACGACCTCGCCGCGGCGTTGACCCGGTTTGGTTACGACCTCAACGAGCGCGAGCAGGCGTTCGTGTTCCGGTTCCGGCAGGCGCTGGAAGAGGCGAATGTCGACCTGAAGCTGGCGAAGGAAGTCGATCTCGACGCGCTGATCGCCGAAGACGATGATGTCGAGGGACTGGAGCACCTGCTCAGCAGCATTGAGCAGTCGCGGTAGGGATCGACGAGCGCCCCACCCGGCGGACAGCAGCCCGCAACGATCGGTTCGTGCGTCCAACAAACGGTGTCATGTCGACCGGAGCACCCGAAGGGGCCGCAGTCGAGACATCTCTCGCTCGCTGGATTGCGATGCGTGACTGCCGGAGATCTCTCCGCTGCGTGTCGCTGCGCGACCTTCCGGTAGAAAGGAAATTCATGTCATGAATTTCCGACAGCTCCAAGAGCCATCACTTGGATCCGGGTGATCTGTGGGCGAACAGGCATGCTCGTACGGGGGCCACACGCGACCCTCCAACCGGATTCTGTATCAGACCGTGCGAAACCAGGCGTCGATCGCGGATCGCGACATCCCGGCGCCGAGCAGCGCCAGCAGCGCGATCCGCGCCTTTTGCGCGGTGAATCGCGAGGCAGGAATCACCCCCGCCGCCATGAGGTCGTGACCGCCGCCGGTGGCCCCGCCGGTGCCGTAGATTGGCGCCAGCGGTCCGCCGATGCAACGCGTGGTCAGGACCACCGATATTCCGCTTTCGACGAGCCTTGTGATGCCCGGCATCGTCTCGCCGGGGACGTTTCCCGCGCCGGAACCCTCGATCACGATGCCGTCGATTCCCTGGTCCCGCCACCAATCGAACAACGCCGCATCCATGCCGGTCCAGGTCTTGACGATCGGGACCGTGCCGTTGATTTCGCGCCCTTCGACGGTGTTGCGCTCGGCCGGAGGGGTGAAGTAGCGCACCCCCATCGCGGTCACCTCGCCGATCGGGCCGCCGTGGGGCGACTGGAACGTCGCCGGATTGACGGTGTTGGTCTTGGTGACGAAACGGGCGTCGTGAATCGTTTCGTTGACGACCAGCATCGCACCTCGGTTGATTGACTCCGGCGCGGCGGCGACGCGAATCGCGTCGCGCAGGTTGCGCGCGCCGTCCGGCCCGACGTCGGACAGGTTGCGCATCGCGGCGGTGAAGACGATCGGCTCCTCCGTGCGATTGAGCATCCACGCCAGCATCGCCGTCTCCTCGACGGTGTCGGTGCCGTGGGTGACGACCACGCCGGAGACGCGATTCTTGACCAGCTCGGCAATCGCCGTGACGGCGAGCTCGGCCATCATCGGCGGAGTCATGTTCCAACTGTTGACCGCCGCCTGGGGTGATGCGGTGATCTCGGCGATCTCGTCGACATCCGGCACCATCGCGACGAGGTCGTCGGCGCTTGCCGCCGTGCGGACGGCGCCGGTATTCGGGTCGCGCAGGCTGGCAATGGTGCCGCCGGTGGTGAGCACGGCGACAGTAGGACGCGTCATGGCGTTGGCTCCGGGACGGTGGTGCCGAAGAGTCGGTCGCCGGCGTCGCCAAGGCCGGGCAGGATGAAGCGATCCTCGTTGAGTTGTCGATCGCGGCGGGCGAGGAAGATCGGGACGTCGGGATGCGTCGTGCTGAGCAGCTCGACGCCCTCAGGCGCACCGATGATGCCGACGAAGGTGATCTGCCTGGCGCCCCAGTCCTTGAGCACCGTGACGGCGTCGGTGGCGGAGCCACCGGTGGCGAGCATGGGGTCGAGCACCAGCACGACGTCGTCCGGACAGGTTGCCGGCAGCTTGTTGTAGTAGGAGAC
>JAEVYR010000446.1 GCA_023392645.1 Chloroflexota bacterium
GAAACCGGAATCGAACCGATCAGCGCGTCAGCTCGCCGGTGTCGCCGCTCCGGTGGCCTGGCGCAGGTCGACCTCCTCGCTCCTCACCACGACCACTTCCTCGCCGTCGACCTGCCAGGTGACGATCGTCCCCACGGCCACGTCGCCGGCGTCATCGAAGTCGAGCGAGCCGGATGCGCCCTGGTAGTCGATCTCCTGGCCCTCGGCGATGAGCGACGTCGCCGTCGCCCAGCCGTCCGGACCCGGGATGATCGCTTCGCCCGGCGCATTGGCCACATCCCGCAGGACATCGCGCATCGCCGCGGAATCGGACGAGCCGGCCTGCTCGGCCGCCAGCGCGATCAGGAAGGCCGCGTCGTAGCTCTCGCGCAGGTACGGGATCGACGGCGGGTCGCCGTAGGCGTCCTCGTAGGCCGCGTCGAACGCCGCGCCGGCCTCGGTCTCCGGCGCGCCCGACGACGTTCCGTACATGCCCTGGAAGTAGTCCCAGCCGAGCTCGGCGAACGCTTCCGGCGAGCGGCCGCCATCGGAGAACAGGAAGTTGGTCGCGTCACCGGACTCGAGCGCCTCGCGCACGTAGACGCGCATGCTCTCCGGGTAGCTGATGGCGACCAGCACGTCCGGATCGTCCGCGAGGCAGGTCGACAGCTCGGACGCGTACGACGCCTGCTCCTGCTCGTGCGGCACCTGCGCCGTGACCGTGCCGCCCTGCGCCTCGAACGACGAGGTGAACACCTCGGTCAGCCCCTGCCCGTAGGCGTTGTTGACATACATCGTGCAGGCGCTTTCGAAGCCCTGCTCGACGGCGAGGTCGGCCAGGACGATGCCCTGTGCCGCATCGGAGATCGTCGTCCGGAAGAAGAAGTCGTCGTCGTTGGCGATCGTCAGCGCGGGCGACGTCGCCGATGCCGAGAAGTGGAGCACGTCGGCCGAGCCGGTCACGCCCTCGACCACCTGCAACGTCGAGCCGCTGCCGGCCGGGCCGATGATGGCGTTGACGCCCTCGACCTCGATCAGGCGACGGGCCTCCTCGACCGACTGCTGCGGCGAGGTCGCCGAGTCAGCGCGGACGAGCTCGATCGGCATCCCGTTGACGCCGCCGGCCTCGTTGATCTGGTTCACGGCGAGCTCCACAGCGTTGTACATGGGCTGGCCGAAATCCGACAGGTCGCCGCTGAACGGCATCAGCGCGCCGATCTTGAGCGGCTGGGCGTCCTGCGCGACCGCGCCGCCGCCCTGCCAGAGCGGCACCAGCGCGAGCGCGAGGACGAACCAAAGGCGAACGTATGACTTCACAACACTCCCTCTCCTTAACTTGAGACGCCGCACGCCAGGTCGGCCCCGGTACCGGGAAACCCCGGCATCCTGGTACCGGTTGTCTGGGCGTTCGGGCTGAGGCTACAGCTTCGCGCGGTTTCCCGCTGACGGCGCCTTCGGAATTGTGCTCGCGCCATCGCGCGAGGCCGGAACCGGCATCCTAGCACAGCTCCGTCGATCGCGGCCCCGGACCCGTCGTGCCATCTGGCATGGGGCGTCGCTTTCGCCATCACCACGGCGCTGCGTCGTCGTTCGAGCTCCGCACGCGGGAACCACGCGCCTCCCACGCGATCGGCGCGCGTGGGCTATCATGGTCCCACCGATCGGGACTCGGGCATAACCACTCACTCAGTAGGCATCGCATGAGAGGACGCGGCGATGGACACCACGTCACCACCATTCGCCGACCTGCTGCGGGGAGCACGTCTCGCCGCCGGACTCTCGCAGGGTGAGCTGGCGAGGCGAGCCGGTTTGAGTGAGCGTGGCGTGAGCGACCTGGAGCGCGGCGTGCGCCGACACCCCCAGCCGAAAACGATCAGCCGTCTTGCGGATGCGCTCGAGCTCACCCCGCCCGCCCGCGCGGCGTGGTCCGCAGCGGCGCGAGGTTCGTCCGCCCCCGATGCCAGATGGCCGCGTCCCCTGACATCATTCGTCGGCCGCGCGGCGGAGCTGGAGTCCATCGCCGCACTCGCGCAGCGCGCCGATACGCGGCTCGTGACCCTGACCGGACCGGGTGGCGTCGGCAAGACGCGGTTGGCCCTGAAGGTCGCCGAGGAAACGGCCGCGTCGTTCCGCGGCGGCGTCTGGTTCGTCGCGCTGGCGCCGGTTCGTGACGCCGCCCTGATTGCCGCGACGGTGGCCGAGGCGCTCGGCGTCCGAGCGAGCGGATCCCGGAGCGTCGAGACCGCCATTCAGCAGTTCCTGGCGGGGCGGCACGCGCTGCTCATCCTCGACAACTTCGAGCACGTCCTCGACGCCGCGCCACTGCTGGCCGAGTGGCTGGCCACCTGTCCCGATCTCACGATCATCGTCACCAGTCGCGCCGTGCTGCGGCTCTCTGGCGAGCACGTCGTCGACGTCACGCCCCTCTCCCTCGCGCCGGCCGGCGTCACGGCGGACGCGGGCAGCATGCTCGATTCCGAGGCGGTGCAACTCTTCGTCGAGCGGGCCACGGCGACTCGGCGCGACATCGTCAACGGCCCGGCCGATCTGGTCGCCATCGCCGCGATCTGCGAGCAGCTGGACGGCTTGCCACTGGCGATCGAGCTGGCGGCAGCCCGGGTGAGGTCGCTACCGCTCGACACCCTGCTTGCCCTGCTGGAGCGCCGGCTGGAGCTGCTGACCGACGGCCCGCGCGACCAACCCCAGCGCCTGCGATCGATGCGCGACGCGATCGCCTGGAGCTACGCCCTGCTCGCTCCGGAGGAGCAACGGCTGTTCCGCCACCTCGGCGTCTTCGTCGGCGGCTTCGACCTCGCCGGCGCGGTGGCCGTCGCCGACGGCGACGATGCCGTACTGGCCCGAGTGGATGCGCTTGTGGACGCCAGCCTCGTGAAACCCCAGGCTCCGGCCGGCTCCGGGCACGCCGCGCCGCGCTTCACGATGTTGGAGACGGTCCGCGAGTTCGCGCTGGAACAACTGGTTCAAAGCGGCGAGGAACAACACGTCCGTCAGAGCCACGCCGATCATTTCGACGCCGTGGTGGAAGCCATCACGCCGACGCCACGTTGGCCGGCGACGGTGGCGCGGATCCGCTTGACCGACGTCGAGAAAGGGAACTTGCGGGCTGCCCTGGCGTGGCTGGATCGGATCGGGGAGATCGAGCGGTACCTGCGCCTGCTCACCCGCCTGTTCCCGCTGTGGATCCCGCTCGGCTATATCGACGAGGGGCGTCGGCTGCTGGAGCGGGGACTGGAGAGAAGCGACGGGGTGCCGGCCTCCCTTCGCGGGCTGGCGACCGGTCACGCCGGAACGTTAGCCGGTTACCAGGACGATGGCGAGCGCGGGCTGCAATTGTTGCAGGAGGCATTGGCGCTCGCCGGCACCGTCATCGACCCGACGCTTCAAAATCGTTCTGACCTGGCCATGATGCAGCGTCAGATGGGACAGCAGTTGGATCGCCTGGGTCGGTTTCGCGAGGCTGAGCCGTACATCGAGCAGGCCCTGACGGGTTTCCGCGAACTCGACGATGATGTCAATGTCGCGGTGTCGCACCAGTCGATCGCAGCCACCGCCTTTGGTCGGGGCGACCTGGCACGGGCCCGTCGCCATGTCGAGACGGCAATTGCCCTGCTTCGGTCGACGGAAAATCTTACCTTTGCCCCCTCAATGTTCCAATTGCTTGCCCTCATCGCATGCGACGGCGGCGATGTGGCGGGCGCGCTCGACGCGTTGAAGGAGGCGCTCGCCCGGGGACCGGAGGCTGGAGAGCCGGCAATCCCTCCCGGACGCATGGCCACCGTTGCGGTCCTCGCGGTGCGCTGTGGTCTTGCCAAACCAGCGGTTCGCCTGTATGCGGCGGCGTCCACCCGGGCGATCACGCTGGGAGTGCCGTTTCTGCTGCCCGAGCGTCCTGTGTTCGAGCAAGCGATGGATGAGGCCCGCTCGGCGCTCAGAGACGAGGAATTCGCCGCGGCATGGGCTGAAGGTCTGACCCTGACGCTCGAAAGGTCGACCAGGGAATCCTGGGCGATCGTCGCCACGTTGGAGCCGTCTCCTGAGTCGAACGTGCGCATGAGCGGGTGTATCGAACACGACCTGACGCCGCGCGAGGTGGAGGTCCTGCGCCTTGTCGCTGATGGCTGCACCAACCGCGACATCGCCGACGCGCTCTTCATCAGCATTCCCACCGTCAAGCGCCATCTCTCCACCGTCTATGGC
>JAEVYR010000528.1 GCA_023392645.1 Chloroflexota bacterium
GGTGACGGGAACCCCGCCAGCCACGATCACGCCGGTGACCACCGAGACACCGGTGACCACCGAGACGCCGGCGACGACGGCCACTCTGCCACCCACCGAAACCTCGACCGCGTCTGCCCAGGCGCAGGCGATCACGATCGGTCAAACGCAGCTCACCTGGACCGGGGCATGGCAATACGACCCCGCCAGCTCGATGGACGAGCAGGCGACGCTCAGCCAGGTCGATCCCCAGACCGGCGCCATCAAGCTCGCCACCTACGGCGAGTTCGATGACCAGACGGTTTCCTCCCCGGAGCAGGCGCTCGACACCTTCGCCGACGCGTTCTTCGGCGGCGCCGGGGCCGAGAACGTGGCGCTGCTCAACAGTGGCACGTTGCCTGATGGCACGGTCTGGAAAACGTGGACCTTCGACCTGGAGGGACTCGACCTGACCTTCCTCGCCACGGTCAGCCAGGCGGCCGATGGCGCATTCATCGTGTCGACCCTGACGGCGAATTCCGACACGATGACGACCACGATCGCCAGCGCGCAGCAGGAGATCCTGCTCGACGGGCAGCCGACCTACCTCGCCGGGATCGACCCGTCCGCGGTGACAAGCGCGGGCGCGGGTCCCGCCACCACCACGACGGCGACGGTTCCCGCGACGGAAACGCCGGCAACCACGACGCCGGAGGCAACCACCACGGCGACGCCGGAGGTCTCCGGGACACCGCCGGACATCGGCGCCGGCGACACGGTCATCGGTCAGACCTACGGTTACGCGTTCACGGTGCCGGTGGGGTGGAGCGTGACCGCCTCGGATCTCGGCGGCGAGATCGAGCGAACGGAGCTGACCAACGGCACCAGCACGGTGTCGATCGAGGCCCGGGCGATGCAGGCGCCGACACTGACCGACTGTGTCACCAACGTCGCCGGGGAGCAGCAGGCCCAGCCGATCTACGCGGATCTCGAGCTGGCGCGCACGGCCGACGGTCAGCCGTTCACGGGCGAGGATCAGTTCACCGCCTTCGCGAACTTCACCTTCACCGGTCCGGACGGCGGGACATGGGCGCACTTCGTCGAGTGTCGCTGGATCGCGGAGGGGCAGTCGGTCCTCGTGGTGGTGCAGGACGTGCCGCAGGACAAGTTCGGCGCCGAGCGCCCGGCGCGGCGGCAGATCCAGAACTCGATCGAGATCGGCGGGTAGATGCAAGAGGGTGCAGACACCACTGCGTGGTGTCTGCATTCGGGCTGTTGCCTTCGTTCCGCGGTCCTAGATTCCCCGCCCCTCGATGAGCGTGACGGTGAGGCCGTCGGGATCGGTGACCGTGAAGAAGCGGCCGAAGCCGATATCCTGGATCGGGCCGCCGATGGGGTAGCCACGCTCCTGGCAGGTTGCGTGGAGACGATCGAGGGAGGCGCCGTCGACGGTGACGTTGAGCGTCAGGCGGTCGCTCGGCGGCGGCATCTCATCGGACATGGCGCGGTGCAGGGCGAAGGTGGCGTCGCCGAAGGCGAACTCGGTCCACATCGGGCTGGGCTCGCCCTCGCGCTGGAACCCGAGCGATTCGTAGAAGGCGACGGCGCGGTCCATGTCCTTGACGTAGGCGATGGCGGACAGGTGCATGGGCATCTCCTTGCCGGCAATTCGGGGCGTTGTCGACTCCGGGCGTTCGCACGAATAGGTCACTCAGGTTGATAGATGCGGAGATCGGGAATCAGTTGCCCCTGGCGGCGCAGCAACGAACGAATCTCGGCGAACTGCTCCATGATCGCATCACCGAGGTTGATCACGTTGTACTGATCGAGGAACAGGCGTACACCGACGAGGTGAGACTGAGGATCCACCGTAGCAAACGCGCCGTCGTACAACTCCCCAACCGTTACGAGGCTGACATGAATCTGGCTATCGGCCAGCATCCGCAGTGTCCGAGTTGCAGGCTCTCGCTTGCCGAAGACCTGAATGATCCAATCGGTGTCGAGGAGATACATCAGGGCCGGTCGGGCGGACGCGTGCCGGCTTCTCGCCATCTGTAGATATCGTCAACCATCTGGTCGGTATCCAGATCTGCCCAGCTCCCTGCTACCTCGTCCAGCATCCGACGCACTGCCTCGGCGTCCGGTTCGTACCTGATCGACTCTGGATCGTCTACCTTGCGGAGCTGGTAAACGACACCATGTCGCTCGAGCAGCACGGGCTTGCCCATATCGGCTTCATTCAGCAAGGCCACCAGCTCGCTTTCCGACGCGGCCTTGATGGGTTTCATGTGCTTTGCCATGTCATCCGCACCTCCGGGATCGTCATCCCCACAGTATAGGCAAGCGGCGCTTGCAGTCGGTATCGGAGCTGCCGATCGTGGTCATCACTGCGGCTTGCGGGCGACGACGGTAACCTCGTCGCGGTTGTGGTGGAGCTGGCGGACCAGCTCGATCGCGACGCCGTCTTCCAGCCGGGCGAGGGCATCCCGCACGACGCGCACGGCGCCGCGCGGCGTCAGCTTCAGCGTCAGGATCATCAATCCGCCGGGGTTCAGGTGCCGCGCAGCCGCCACCATCAGGTCGACCGACATGGCGGGATCCATGCGCATGTCGTTGACGATCATGTCGAAGCGATCCTTCGTCCGGTCGAGAAAGGGCGCCGCCGTCGCGCGGACATGGCGAACGCGCGGGTCGTCGCGCAGACGGGGATCGAGCTCGGCGGGGTCGACCGCGACGACATCGAGCCCGTAGCCGCGCAGGATGCGGGTCCAGCCGCCGGGGCTGGCGCCGAGATCGAGCGCGAGGCCGCGTTCGGGCGGCCGCAGGGCGGTGGTGCGAAACAGCTCCTCCAGCTTGAACTCGGAGCGGGAGATTTGCCCCTTCGGCTTCGCCAGGCGTACGTGGCCGCCGGGCCAGTCACTGAGGGCGTTCGCCGCGCCATTGAGACCGAGCAGGATGAGATCGCCGGCGAGGCAGACCGAGAGCACCTGCGCCATGCCGGCGCGGCCGACCTCGATCCCTTCCTCGATCAGCACCTCCTCCAGCGCGCGGCGCAGCTCGTCGGTGCGAAAGTCGCCCCCGACCGGCCCGCTGGCCCAGACCTGCAGCGCGCCGCCGTCCGGAATGGGCACCGGCGAGTCGATCCAGACATCGACGATGGCATCGACGGCGGTGTCGAGCTCGGTGCCGGCGGGCAACCCGACGCGACCGATCTCGCGGAAGAGATGGCGGACGAAGGGGACGCGCTCATCACGCACGGTGGCGGCGAGATCGGCGATGGACAGCCCTTCGGCGGCGATCGCGATGAGGTCCTCGCCGAGCAGGCGGAAGGTGGCATCGGGCAGCGCCGCGGCGAGCATCTCCCGGGCGGGCTCGCGCCATTCGGGCGCGGCGGAGGCGACGAGGCGATCAGCCACCGGCCGCTCCTGGCGCGCGGAGCACGTAGATCGCCGAGCTGAGCTTGCCGAGCAGCAGGTAGACGCCCCACAGGATGTCGGCGAGCGTCGCCTCGTAGCGGCTGCGGCCGAATCGCTCGACCAGCGCCTCCTCGTTGCGGCGCATGCGGGCGAGCGTCATCAGGTCGCCCCCGACATCGTCACGGCCGGTTTGGACACGATACTCGCGCCACTCGGAGCCGACGATGTCGACGGTCTCGATCCGAAACCCGACGGATTCCGCGATTTCTTCGAAGTCGTGCCAGTCCATGTTCTCGGGGATGATCGAGTGGTTCTCGTAGAGGCGACGGGCCTCGCCCGGCTCGAGCAGCGGCGTGGCGAAGGTCTGGAACACCAGCATGGGCGCGCCGGCCTTGAGCACACGGGCGGTCTCCTCCAGGCCGCGCCGGAGGGCGACATGATTGAGCATGTCGCGGGCCCAGACGAGATCGAAGCTGTCATCGGCGAAGGGGAGGTGCTCGATGGCGGCGTCGGAGAGCTCGACCCGCGCGCGAACCTCGGGGTCGGCGTCGGCGAGGCGCTGCCTGGCGAGATCGAGATGGATCGGCACCGGGTCGGCGGCGACGACATCGCAGCCGTAGCGGCGAGCGAGCTCGATGGCGTGGATGGCGTCGCGGGCGCCGATGTCGAGGACGCGGTCGCTGTCGGAGAGACCGAGCGAAGTGGCGTAATCGAAGAGCAGCTCGGGACCGCGCGGGGTGCCGGGCGCGGCGATGGCATCCTCGAAATCGGGGTCGGTGGTGGCCCAGATCTCGCCGTAGAGCTTGTGGACACCGGCGAGGTGATCGGACGAGCGGGACACGAGCATCAGGACTCCTGCTTGACGGGACCGCCGCCGTGCGGCCCGAAGACGTATGACACGAAGCGAGCGACGTCATCGCGCTCGTCGGTGCCGTCGATCACCATCATCTCCATCACATCGACGAGATCGGGGTTGATGTCGCTGAGCTCGTCGACGATGGGGCGATCGTTGCGGCTGGGATGCGGGTCGGTGACGAACGCGAACATGGCGTCGGTGAGTTGGTCTTCATCGACGACGAGGCGAAAAAAGCGAGACATGGGTGAGCCTCCTGGCGGCGTCGTGGTTCGACGTTATCTCAGCATAGCCGAGTCGCACGCCCGGTGCCGTGACTGGGTGGCGATTGTGCATCCAGGGCGATCACAGGGAGCGGGCGCGGAGCAGTCAATCGAACGTTGACGGACGTGACGAACCCGGACCAGGTCCGGGCCCGCGGTCGATGGCGTCGCTGGTGGTGGGAGTCGGCGTTGGAGATCGCGGCGACCCCGCGCACCTTGGCGCGGGGCTACGGACTCCGCTCAGCCCTGCTGCAGCCGGGTGCGGCGGGCGCGAGGGTCGGGCTGCGCGCGGCTGGCGCGCTGGTGCTCGACGCGGTCCTTTTGACGGAAGGGCCAGACGAGGATCAGGCCGGCGACAAAGCCACCGATGTGGGCGAAGAAGGCCACGCCGCCGTCGGTGGCGGAGGTGTCGGGGCCCAGCGAGATGACGCCGGAGATGACCTGGAGCACGATCCAGTAGCCGATCATCATCCACGCCGGCACCATGAACGTGGTGATGATGAAGCCGATGAAGACGCCGGTGAGGACGCGGCCGTGCGGGAAGCAGACGATGTACGCCGCCAATAGGCCCGAAATCGCGCCGCTGGCCCCGATCGTCGCGACGGTGCTGTCCGGGTCGATGGCCACCTGGGAGAGACCGGCGACGATGCCACACAGCAGGTAAAAGATGAGAAAGCGGGCATGCCCCATGACGTCTTCAACGTTGTCGCCGAAGACCCAGAGGAAGAGCATGTTGCCGGCGATGTGCAACATGCCGCCGTGGAGGAACATCGACGTCAGCAACGTCCAGAGATCCTGCCCGTCGCTGATCTCGCGCGGGATGATGCCGTAGTCGATGAAGAACTGGTTGAGGGCGCGCTCGCCGAGCGTCAGCTCGTAGAGAAAGACGAGAACGTTGAGCGCGATCAGCACCCAGGTGACGACCGGGGTCGAGCGGCGACCCCGATTATCGTCAGACAGTGGCATCATGCGGCGCGAATCCCGTCGCTACTGCTGGTTGCCGCCGGATACCCCGGAGATCGTGTCGCCGAGCGCATCGCCAAGCATGCCGAAGACCTGCTTGCGCAGCTCGGCGCCGCTCTGGGGCGCGAACAGCAGGCCAACAATGACACCGTAAACGAAGAACTTCACGGCGGTACGGGCGTTGCGGAGCATGGGGGCTGGTCCTTTCAATTCGGCCGCCAAACCAGGTGGTGTCGGCGGATCAGCGGGACTGGTCGTCGTCCTTCGGGACATCGCGGAAGTGGAAATCACCGATGGCGCCGGGCTGGGCCGACTTCTGCTCCTCCGCGAGCTCTTCGATGTACTCCTCGGTGGGGGAGACGAGATCCTCGGTCGTGGCGGCGTGCGCGTGGCTGCCCTCGACCGGATCGTACGTGGCCTCATTCTCCGGCGACTCCGCGGCGAAGGCGTCGCCGGTCGCGCGGTCGACGGCGCCGAGCGGCTCGGTCACCTCGGTCGTGCCCGGCGGACGCGCGTCGGCGGCCGACGTGCGCACCGGGGCTGCGTAGGACTCCGGATGATCCTTCGCGAGCTTGCCGAGCTCCACACCGACGATCGGCGCGGCCGCCTTCTCGACGAAGCCGAGCACCGGGTTCGCGTAGCGTCGTTCGGCGGTCCCGCCGGACGTCGCCTCGTCGCGGTACGTCACCGCGCCGTGGCGCTCACCGCCGGAGAAGCTGGCGCGCAGCTCGGGTCCGGACTGCGGGGTTTTCCACAGCGCGATCGCGGCGCCGACGATGCCGCCAAGCACGCCGCCGACGATGAACGCGCCGGTGTTTCGTTGCGATCCCATCGTTCTCACTCCTGTGAATGCGATAGACGGTGCACGGCCTCTCGCGGGAATGACGCGTGCCTGCACCCTCCATTGTAGAAGGACATGGCATGGCCCGTGCCACGGGGCGATTCGGCCGGTTGAGTACACTGGCGCACGGATGACCCGTCCGACGCCGGGACCGCCCGGCATGGAGCCCTGCATGACCCCTCCCCCACCCGACGAGCGCGGCCACCCCGACCTGATCCGGGCATTGCGCGACGAGATCGCTGCAAGCGGCCCGATCAGCTTTGCGCGCTTCATGGAGGTGGCGCTCTACGATCCCGAGGCCGGCTATTATCGCACCCCGGCGCGCCGGCCCGGCCGAGGCGGCGATTTCATCACCTCGCCCGAGATCCACCCCTTCTTCGGGTTCACCCTCGCCAACCACATCGCCGAGCTCTGGGAGCGGCTGGGCCGGCCGGATCCGTTCGTCGTGCGCGAATACGGGCCCGGCGTCGGCGGGCTCGCCTACGACATCATCGCCGGGCTGCACGCGCATCATCCGGACGTCGTGCCGGCGCTGCGCTACCGGCTGCGCGACGTCAACCGGCACCGGATGGCGGAGGCGATGTCGGCGATGATCGAGGTGGGGCTCGACGGGATCGTCTCGGTCGAAGATCCCTCGGGAGAGGGCGAGATCGAGCCGATCACGGGCGTCGTGCTGGCGAACGAGGTCGCCGACGCGCTGCCCGCCCACGAGCTGGCATGGGATGGCGCCGCGATGGTCGAGCGGTTCGTGACGTGGGAAGACGACTGGTTCGCGTGGGAGACGGGGCCCCTCTCGCCGGAGATCGCCGCGACCGACCCGGCGGGATGGCTGGCGCGGCAGGGGCTCGATCTCGGGACGTGGTCGGCGGGATCGCGGCTGGCGTGGGCGCCGGCGATCGACGACTGGGTGGCGGAAGTCGGTCGAGGGCTGGCACGGGGATATGCGCTGATCGTGGATTACGGGTACCCAGCCGCCGAGCTGTACCGCGATCATCGCCTGGAGGGGACGATCCGCGCCTACCGCGAGCACACGGTGTCGGAGGATCCTTTCCGGCTGGTTGGCGAGCAGGATTTGACGGTCCACGTCGATTTCACCCGGGTAATCGAGGCCGGCGCGGCGGCGGGAATGGCCGCGACGCCGGTGGTGACGCAGGCCGATTTCCTGGCGGAAGCGGGGATGGGCCGGTTTCTCGTCGACCTGCAGCGCGAGCCGGATCTGGACATGGCGGAGTACCTGCGAACGCAGGCGGCGGTGATGCGGCTGATCGACCCGTCCGGGCTGGGCCGGTTCCGGGCGGTGGGGCTGGCCAGGAACGCACCGCTGGAGCCGCTTCCGGCCGGGTTCGCGCCGCCCGACCTGCCGGCATCGTTACGGCTCTAGTCACGCATGCGCCGCTCCGGACCCGGCGCATGCGGTACCATAACTACATGGTCGTTTCTACGCTATCGGGGCCCTGAGGGGGGCGCCAGCCATACCGGTTTGGGCAGGTCATGGACAGCGCACCGGCGATGAGCAAGGACCGCGGTCCCGTGAGCGCTCCCGAGCGGCTCCGGCTGACTCGGCCAGCCCTGGCGCTGCCGCCGCTGCCCGTCCCGCTCACCTCGTTCGTCGGCCGCGAGGCGGTGACCGCGCGCGTCGCGGCGCTCCTGTGCCAACCGGAGACGCGGCTGCTGACGCTTACGGGGCCGGGCGGGGTCGGCAAGACCCGCGTCTCGATCGAGGTTGCCGGCGAGCTGCAGCCGGAATTCGAGGATGGCTCCGGGTTCATAGCTCTGGGCACCGTGCAGGATCCGGCGCTGGTGCTCCCGGCGATCGCCCGCGCGCTGGGCATCGTCGAGGGTGACCGTCGCTCCCTCATCGAACGCCTGGGCGCGCATCTCTCCGAGCGGCGATGCCTGCTGGTGCTCGACAATTGCGAGCAGGGCACCGCCGCCGGGCCGGCGCTCGTCAACCTGCTCCGGGCGGCGCCGGGTGTGACGCTGCTGCTGACCAGCCGCGCGCCGCTGCGGGTCAGCGGCGAGATGCAGTTCCCGATTCCGCCCCTGACGCTGCCCGATTCGGATAGCGACGTGCTGGATTCCGAAGCTGTCCGCCTGTTCATGACCCGCGCCGTGGCGGTTCGGCCCGACGTGGCCAGCAGCGAGGCGACCACGCCCGCGATCGCCGAGATTTGCCGGCGGCTCGACGGGCTGCCGCTGGCGATCGAGCTGGCCGCCGCCCGCGCCAACCTGCTCCCGCCCCCGGTGATGCGGACCCGGCTCGACCACCGGTTACCGTTGCTGGAGAGCGGCCCGCGCGACCAGCCCGCCCGGCTGCAAACGATGCGCAACGCCATCGCCTGGAGCTACGACCTGCTCAGCGCCGACGAGCAGGCGCTGTTCCGCCGCCTCAGCACGCTGGAGGGCAGCTTTCCGCTCGACGCCGCCATCGCGCTCGGCGACGCGTCCGAATCCGCCATTCTGGCGTGTCTGGGCACATTGATCGACCAGAGCCTGGTCCAGCCGGCGGCCGAGACGGCCGGCGAGCCGCGTTACGCGATGCTGGAGACGATCCGGGAGT
>JAEVYR010000032.1 GCA_023392645.1 Chloroflexota bacterium
TAGGTGGATTGCACGATGGTGGCCGGGGTGGGGTGGGTTCGCGGAGCGATACCCACCCGGTGGCCGCGCCCCGGCCACGGCCGTGATGCCCCTCCGCTATCGAGCAACCTTGGTGAAATCGGCTGTAAGGTCGGCAGCGAATGTCCGTGGTGGCGGTCGGGAGGTGGTGTCCGCGACGCACGGCCGTCACAGGGGCGGCGCTACGGGTCGTCAGCGTTCCTGATTGCAGGAGTCGGACGTTGGCGGCTGCGACGAGGCCGCTTCGGGCGCACGGCGCGGGACCATCGGACAATCCTGAAAAAGGATTGTCATTTCGACCGGAGCGCCCGGAGGGTGCGGAGCGGAGAAATCCCTCCCGGCGCTGGGGCCGAGCCCCTGAGCGCCGCGCGAGGGAGAGATTTCTCGACACGCGGTGGTGCCGCGAATCGGCACGACCACGCAGGGCCGGCGCGTACGCGAGCCCTCAACGTCGGAACGATCGCCCGGATGCCAACAGCCGCTCGGGATCAGGGCGTGACGATGTTGAACGGCTCGCCGAAGGTGTCGAGCATGCCGAACAGCGCGGCGAGCTTCAACCGGTTGCCGTCGACGGCGATCGCGCCCGACGCCGCGGCCTCCCGCACCGTCGTCTCGCCGAGCAGCACCGCGTCGAGCGTCGCGCGCGCCAGCGTCAGGGTCGCATCGGCGTCGGCCGGCTGAACGCCCGGCGGGCTGGGCAGGTAGGTCAGCGCCGCGTGTTCGAGATTGAGGACGTATCGCTCGTCCGTGTCGGTGAAGGTCCAGTTCAGCACGATGCGCTGCCCTTCGGCCTTCGCCGCGTCCAGCCGCACGGCGAGATAGTCGAAGATCATGGGCACGGTCATCGCGGTCAGCAGGCTGTTGCCGCCTCCGCCTTCCTCGTCTCCCCCGCTCCCCTCGCTGAGCACGCCGTTGCGCAGCTCGTAGGCGCCCATCAGGTAGACGTTGCGCCAGGTGGCCGCCTCGGCCTGATACCCGAGCTGCTCCAGCGCGTCGGCCTGGAGGTGCCGCGCGGCCGCGTTGTCGGGCTCGGCGAAGACGACCTTGTTCATCACCTCGGCGACCCACCGGTAGTCGCCGTTCGCGAAGTCGGCGCGGGCACGCTCGATCACGGCGTCGGCGCCGCCCATGTATTCGACGTACTTCACCGCCCCGTCGGCCGGCGGCAGCGGGTTGAGGTTGGCCGGATTGGCGTCGTACCAGCCGAGATACTTCTGGTAGATGGCCTTGACGTTGTGGCGCACCGTGCCGTAGTAGCCGCGCAGGAACCACTGCTGCGCCAGCTCGGCGGGCGGCTCCAGCATCTCGGCGATCTCGGTCGAGGTGTACCCGTGATTCATCAGGCGCAGGGTCTGGTCGTGGAGGTACTTGTACATGTCGCGCTGCGCCCGGAGGAAGGCGAGAACCTGCGCCTGCCCCCAGGTGGGCCAGTTGTGCTGGGCGATCACGACGTCCGTGCGATCGCCGAACAGCGCGATCGCCTCGTTGATGTAATAGGCCCACTGGTTGGCGTCGCGCACCTCCGCGCCGCGCAGCGTGTAGAGGTTGTGCAGGGTGTCGCAGGCGAGCTCGGCGGCGTTGAAGACCCGGTAGCCGGGGAAGTAGACGGTCAGCTCGGCCGGCGCTTCCGTTTCCGGCGCGAGCTGGAACTCCATCTCGACGCCGGCGATGGTGCGGGTCTCGCCCGTTTGCATGATGACGTCGGTCGGCGCCGCGATCGTGATTTCGCCGGTGGAGCGCGTCTTGCCGAGGCCGCTGTCGACCTGCCCGCGCTCGCCGCGCGGCAGCAGCGGGGCGTACATGAAGTCGGACCGGCGGGACATGGCGCTCCCGGCCATCACGTTCTCGGCGACCGCTGCCTCGAGGAAGCCCGCCGGCGCGATGATCTCGACCTGCTCCGCGCGCGCCTGATCCTCGGTGATGACGCCGAGCACCCCGCCGAAGTGATCGACGTGGCTGTGCGTGTAGATCACGGCGGCGACCGGCGATTGCGGCCGGTGCTCGTAGTAGAGCGCCAGCGCGGCGCGCGCCGCCTCGGCCGAGACCAGCGGGTCGATCACGATGATGCCGGTGTCGCCCTCGACGATGGTCATGTTGGAGAGATCGAAGCCGCGCACCTGGTAGACGCCTTCGACGACCTCGAACAGGCCGTGGTGCATGTTGAGGCGGGCGTGGCGCCAGAGGCTGGGGTTGACGGTGGCCGGCGCGTCCTCGCGCTCGAGGAAGTCGTAGGTGGTGAGGTCCCAGACCTCGCGGCCGTCGTCGGCGGCGATGACGAGCTCGGGGTAGGTGGCGATGAAGCCGCGCGCGGCGTCGGCGATGCCGTCGATGCCGGCCACCTGGTTGACGTTGGCGAAGTCGAGTGCCTTCAGCACCGCCGCGTTCGCCGCGCGGGTGGCGGCTGTCGCGCCCTTCCCGAGCAGCCCCCGGTCGGCGGGGGGCGTGGCGCCCGGCATGGCGCCGAGAGCCAGGGACGGCGACAGCGACGCCGGCTGGCCGGCGGCGTGGGCGGGGATGCCGTGCAACCCCGCGGCGGCGACGCCGGCGCGGACGAGATTCCGTCGATTGAGCTTCACAGTGAGCCTCCATGGAGCCGGACACGCGGCTCTCGCCGAATCGTTTCGCGTTTCAGGACCCCGATTACTGTACCGCCTCCGGGCGGTTTGTGCGGAGGCGTTCGCGGCTATCGGGCTTTCCGTGCTCGGCACGCAACGACCATGTGGCGCCCTCGGCTCAGCAGGGCACCACGTTGTGGTGTCCGATTTGCCGGCACAGGGCCGGCGCTACGGAGTGACGATTGCCGGCGCCGGCAGGAGGATGCGCTGGCGGCCGGCGTAGACGTTGCAGCGCTTCTCTCGGAGGAAGCCGACGAGGGTGACGCCGAACTCCCGGGCGAGGTCGACGGCGAGGCTGCTGGGCGCGGAGACGGCGCAGACGACGGGGATGCCGGCGGCGAGCGCCTTCTGCAGGATCTCGAAGCTGGTGCGGCCGCTGACCATCAGGATGGTGTCGCCGAGCGGCACCCTGCCCTCCAGCAGCGCCCACCCGATCAGCTTGTCGACGGCGTTGTGGCGGCCGATGTCCTCCCGCAGCGCGATCAGCGAGCCGTCGGGGTCGAACAGCGCCGCGGCGTGCAGCCCGCCGGTGCGATCGAAGACGCCCTGGGCGGCACGGAGGGTGTCGGGCAGGCCGTAGAGCACGTCTGCCGTGACCTCGGGACCGGGCGAGATGACCGGGCAGCCCCGCAGCTTGAGCGCGTCGAGACTGGCCTTGCCGCAGACGCCGCAGGCGCTGGTCGTGAGGAAATTTCGCTCCAGCGGCGCGAGGTCGGGTGCGATGCCGGGGCGGAGGGTGACGTTGACGATGTTGTACTGCTGCGCGGCGTCGATGCCGGGGTCGACGCAGTAACCGATGCCGGCGATGGCGTCGCGGCTGGCGATGATCCCCTCGGCGTGGAGGAAGCCGGCGGCGAGCTCGAAATCGTGACCCGGTGTGCGCATGGTGATGGCGACGGTGTGGCGGGCGCCGCCGGCGACGAGGCGAATTTCCATCGGCTCCTCGGTGGCGAGGTGATCGGGACGCCAGCGACCGGTGTCGCCGTCGAGGGTCCAGACCTGAGCCGAGGTCTTGCTGCCGGGTCGGTGGTGGTTCATGTGAAATCTGCCTGGTTCACCGCACGTTTCCTGTAGTGCCGGCTTCGACGAACGGCCCGACACGCGTCGGGCCCTGGCGATGTTCGTGGCCGCTGCGCGGCCACCGGG
>JAEVYR010000045.1 GCA_023392645.1 Chloroflexota bacterium
CCCGGTGGCCGCCGAGCGTATTGACGCGATCGAACGCCGGCTTGCCGGGAAGCTGGATGCCGGCACGCTCGCGGAGCGGCGAGCCGAGGGCACACGTTTGACCGATGAGTCGCTGCCACGGCGGATCGGCGTCATCGCCCGAGAGATCGTCGGGCCGCGCCAGCCACTTGCGAGCAGGGCTCCCATCGCCGTGGCGACCACTCCTGGCGGCGCCGACATCCCGAAGCTGACGAACCGCGAGCTCGAGGTGCTGCGGCTGCTGGCGCAGGGCAAGTCGACGGTCGAGGTGTCGGAGACGCTCTATATCAGCCAGCGCACGACGTCCACGCACATCACGAACATCCTCGGCAAGCTCGACGTCGACAGCCGGACGGCGGCGGTCGCGCTCGCCCTGCGCCTCGGTCTCGTCTGACGCCGGGTCGGGATATACTGGTCTCATTGCGATCAGTCATCACGGTCCTGGCGTCGTGCCAGACGAAACGAGGTGCTCCTTGGGCATCCCCGCCGCGATCCCGGCACGCCCGGCGCCGCTGACCACCCCGCTCACCCCGCTCCTGGGGCGACGAGACGAGGCGCATCGCCTGCGGGCGCTGGTCGACGACCCCGCCATCAGGCTGGTGACCATTACCGGCCCCGGCGGTGTCGGCAAGACCCGCCTCGCCCTCCATCTCGCTCGCGACCTCGCCGACGCCTTCGGCGACGCGATCGCGTTCGTGCCGCTTGCCGCCATTCGGGCCGCCTCGCTCGTGCTGCCCACGATCGCGCAGGAGCTCGGGCTGTTCGGCACCCGCCCGGAGGAGCAGCTTGCCGACCTGCTGCGCGGGGAACCCACCTTGCTCGTGCTCGACAACCTGGAGCAGGTGCCGGACGCCGCGCCGGCGCTGGCGCAGTTGCTCGAGCGCTGCCCCCGCCTGACGATGCTCGTCACCAGCCGCACGCCGCTCGGTATCGCTGGCGAGCACTTGTTCGCGCTGTCGCCGCTGCCCGTCCCGTCCCCTGAACAGTCGTCGACCGAAGCGGTCATCGCGTCCACCGCCGTCGCGCTCTTCGCGCAGCGGGCTCGGTCGGCCTCTCCTGCGTTCACGGTCACCGCCGCCAACGCCTCCGCCATCGCCGCGATCTGCCGTCGCCTCGATGGCCTGCCGCTCGCGATCGAGCTCGCCGCGACACGCACCCGCATCCTCTCGCCCGAGGCGTTGCTGGCTCGCCTCAGCGAGCGGATGCGCCTGCTCGGTGGCGAGCGTCAGGACGCACCGGACCGGTTGCGGACGATGCGCAACGCCATCGCCTGGAGTTACGACCTGCTCACACCGGACGAGCAGGCGTTGTTCCGGCGGTTGGCGGTGTTCAGTGGCGGGTTCACGCTCGCGGCAGCCGAGGCGATGTTCGCCGACGTGCCGAGCGAGCGCGATTCGTTCGATGTCCTCAGCGTCCTGGTCGATCACAGCCTCGTGCAGCCCGAGCCGGGCGATCACGACGAGCCACGCTTCCTGATGCTGGAAACGCTGCGCGACTATGGTCTGGAACATCTCGAAGCCGCAAGCGAAGAATCCGATGCGCGGCTGGGGCACGCCCAGTGGATCGCCGGGCTGACCGAATCCGTCGCTGCCCGTCCCATCGCCGAGGAGCAATCGGCATGGCAGGCATCGCTCGATCCGGAGATCGAGAATCTTCGGGCCGCCGCGAACTGGTCGCTCGCCCACGCTCACCCGCTCCTCGCGCTGCGCATCGGCAACGCGACCTGGCAGTTCTGCTCGAATCGCGGGCTCACGTCGGAGTGCCGCGACTGGCTCACCCGCGCGCTCGCCGAGCCGGCGGTCGCGGGCACGCCGGAATACGTTGAAGGACTCGTTTCGGCCGGGCATCTTGCCGAGCGCCAGCGCGATCTCGCGGCCGCCGAGACGCTGTTCGAGGAGGCCATGCGCCTGGCGGCGGGTTCCCATCCCGAGGTCGAGTCCCGAGCACTGTCCGGTCTCGGTTTCGTGCAGGGCGACCGTGGCGACTATGCCGCCGCGATCGGGTTCCACGAGCGGGCCGCGGCGCTTGCCGGCCAAACCGGAAACCGGCAGCGCGGCGCGGTGGCCTTGAAGGCGATGGGGGACATCGCCTTTTTCCAGGGCCGGTTCGACGACGCGCGGATCGCGCTGGAACGCAGCCGGGAGCAGTTCGCGGTGTTGGGCGATATCCAGGCGGAGGCACTGTGCGCCACGAATCTCGGCGCCGTCGCCGGCGACATGGGAGATGCGGAGGCAGCGGAGCGATACCTGACCCACGCGCTCGCCCTGCAGCGCCAGATCGATGCCCGCCAACACCTGCCGATCACCCTGATCAATCTCGGTGGCCGCGCCTTCGCGCGGGGCGATCTCGCGCGGGTCCGGGAGCTGTTCACGGAGGCGATCGAACTGCTGCGGGAGAGCGGCGACCGGCGCCTCCTGGCGGTCGCGCTGCACGGTCCCGCGGCGCTGGCGCGGGAAGAGGGCGATCTGGCCGAATCTGCCCGGTACATGGTCGAGAGCATTCGCCTCCACGCCGAGGTGGAGGACAGGCTCAACATCGTCCAGGGGACCGAGTTCGTCGCGTCGCTCGCCTCGGCAAGTGGAGACCGAGCCACCGCCGTCGAGCTGCTCGGCGCCGCCGCAGCGAATCGCGTCACGCTCGATGCTGTGGCGTCGGCCGAGACGCAACGGGAGAACGACGCGATCGCCGGTGACGCCCGGGAGCACCTGACCGAGGCGGGCTACGCTGCCGCGTGGGAGACCGGCCGCCAGCTCGACATCGACGCCCTGACCCGGCGCCTGACGATCGTCACGCGCGAGATCGCCGGGCCGCAGCAACCGTCGATCGCTCCACACGGCCAGCCCACCGCGCGCCTGACGCCCGAGTACCACCTCACGCCGCGCGAAACCGAAGTGCTTCGAATGCTGGTCGATGGCTGCTCCACCGCCGCGATCGCCGACGCGCTCTACATCACTCCTCGCACCGCCGGGACCCACATCGCGAACCTGCTGGGGAAACTCGGCGTCAGCAGTCGCACCGCCGCCGTCGCGCTGGCGTTGCGGGATGGCATCGCCTGATCCCGCCGCACGACCCACTGAGGCACAGTCGTTTGGATCGTTCCACGATGGGGCTACGTCGTATGACGTAGCGTTCGAATGCCGCCCGGCACATCGCCTCCGAAAAAACTACGACGCTGTTCGGATGTGGACGTACCTCCTCTTCCGGCATGATCGGATCACGACATCGTTCGGCGCCGCTCGATGTCACACGGTTCGATTTCAGCACGAAGGGAGTCAGCGATCATGAACACTCGCGCACGCGTCACCGCCATCCCCGCCCTGCTCGCAGCCGGGACGCTCGCCTCGATGCCACGGTTCCGCAGATCCGTGGCCGCCCAGGACCAGGCTTCTCCGGAAGCCGCCGCGATTCCGGCCGCCTGGGGCAACCTCGTCCTGCCCGAGTTGAACCTGACCGTCACCGACGTCGTCGAAGGAGTACCCGACTCGACCGAGGCGGGTCGCTACCTGCTCACCGTCACCGCGGACCCGATTTCCGACGGCCCGCCTCCCGGCGTGATGATCCTCCAGCTTCCCGAGGGGATGTCGCTCGACGAGGCGGAAGCGCAGGCGCATGCGAGTCCTGACGGACCGCCGCCCTTCTACTACGAGGCGCTCCTCGCCGGCGGCGCCTCGGTTGACGCCGATGGTACCGGCGTTTCGATCATCGACCTCCTTCCGGGCGAGTGGGTTGTCGCCGGGACGTACTTCTCGCGTCCGCCGGTGGTGTTCACCGTCAACGGCGAGATGCCCGCCGAGCTGCCGGAGCCGGAGAGTACCGCTACCTTCACCCTGGCAGAGATGACGATCGAGATCTCTGACGGCGCGCCCGTCGCCGGCGAAAACGTGTTCCGAATCGAGAACCAGGGCGAGCAGCCGCACTTCATCGAGATCGTCAAGGTCCCGGACGGCACGACGGAGGAGGACGCCGAAGCCTGGCTGGAAGCCGACATGTCGGGGACGCCGGTGGTGGATCTCGATGTCGAGTTCGTCACAACCACGCCGGACCAGTCGGCCGGCGTCACCCAGTGGGTGACCGTCACGTTGGAACCTGGCACATACGAGGCGCTCTGCTTCGTGCCGGATCCGGAGAGCGGCATGCCGCACGCCTTCATGGGCATGCACACGCTGTTCGAGGTGGCGGAATAGAC
>JAEVYR010000616.1 GCA_023392645.1 Chloroflexota bacterium
TGCGCGGCATCGAGGTGATCAAGGCGACCGGGCAGGAGGCGCAGGAGCGGCGCAAGTTCCGCAACCAGGCGCGGCTCTACCGCGACTACCAGGTCGCGCAGGGCGTGGTGCAGGCGCGCTACCTGCCACAGCTCCAGCTGGCGGTCGCCATCGCCGGGGCGCTCTTCCACGGCGTCTGGATGCTCGATCAGGGGCAGATCAGCCTCGGCACGCTGCTCGCCTACCTCGGGCTGATGCAGCAGCTCGGCTTCCCGGCCTTCATCTCGCTCTTCTCGTTGTCGATGGTCCAGATGGGGCTCTCGGCCGCCGCCCGCGTGCTCGGCGTGATCAGGGAGGAGACCGAGCTCGACCAGAACGCCGCCGGCTACAGCGGCGACATGCTCGGCGGCATCGAGTTCGACGACGTCACCTTCTCCTACGAGGACGACGAGGGGCCGGTGATCGCCGACATGAGCTTCACCGTGTCGCCGGGCGAAACGATCGCCATCGTCGGCGAGACCGGCTCCGGCAAGAGTTCGCTGACGAAGCTGGTCAACCGCATCTTCGACGTCGATTCCGGCCGGGTGCTGGTCGACGGCATCGACGTGCGCGACTGGAACCTCGACGCGTTGCGCTCGAACATCTCGACGATCGAGCAGGACGTCACCCTCTTCTCGCGCAGCATCGCCGAGAACATCGCCTTCGGCATGACCGACGAGGTCGACCGCGAGCGCATCGTGCAGGCGGCGAAGGACGCGCAGGCGCACGAGTTCATCGTCGCGCTGGAGCAGGGCTACGACACCGTCATCGGCGAGCGCGGCATCACCCTCTCCGGCGGGCAGCGTCAGCGCCTGGCGATCGCCCGGGCGTTGATCACCGAGCCGCGCATCCTCGTGCTTGACGACTCGACCAGCGCCATCGACAGCGCCACCGAGGACCTGATCCAGACGGCGATCCGGCGGGTGCTGGAGGGCCGCACGACATTGCTGATCACGCACCGGCTTTCGCAAATCCGTCACGCCGACCGGGTGCTGCTGATCCGGAAGGGTCGGCTGGCGGCGTTTGGATCGCACGAGGAGCTGTTGCAGAGCTCGCCGCTTTACCGGCGCATCTTCAGTCACTACGACTAAATCCAGCCGGCGGGCGCCGTCCCGGCCGCCGCCGAGGAGGTGTAGGCCATGGGCTTCGTGATGGGCGGCCTCGACGCCGAGGATTACGACCGCCATTACAGCGACCGCGAGCTGCTGCGCCGCATCGGCGGATATTTCAAGCCGGCCGCGGGCGCGATGGCCTTGGTCGGACTGATGATCACGCTCAACTCGATCATGCAGATGATTCAGCCGCTCGCGATCAGCGAGGGCATCGACCGCATCCGCGACGAGGGCGCCGGGTCGGTGCTGTGGTGGCTGACGGCGGTGATCCTCGTTGCCGGCGTGCTGGCGTGGGGGTTCAACTACATCCGGCAGGTCGTCACCGCCCGGGTAGTCGGCGACGTCGTGCTGGCGCTGCGCACCGACGCCTTCGACGCGACGATGGACCGCGATCTCTCGTTCTACGACGCCAATCCGTCGGGCAAGGTCGTCAGCCGCGTCACATCGGATTCGGACGACTTCGCCAACGTCGTCACGTTGACGATGAACCTGCTCAGCCAGATCCTGCTGGTGTTCATCGTGATCGGTATCCTCTACAGCCGCAACGCCTACCTCGCGACGGTGGCGCTGGGGATGACGCCGGTGGTGTGGCTGGTGGCGACGCTGTTTCGCAAGGTCGCGCGGGAGAGCACGCAGCGAGCCCAGCGCTCGACGGCGCGGGTGAACAACCAGATCCAGGAGGCGATGAACGGCATCGCCGTGGCCAAGAGCTTTCGGCAGGAGCGCGGGCTGTACAACGAGTTCGCGCCGATCAACCAGCAGTCGTTCACGGTGCTGCTGCGGCAGGGGATCATCTTCAGCACGATCTTCCCGGTGCTCTTCTTCCTGTCCGGGCTGGGCACGGTGCTGCTGGTCTACCTCGGTGGGCGGCAGGTGATCGACGGCGATATCTCCGCCGGCGACTGGTTCCTGTTCTTCCAGAGCGTGATGCTGTTCTGGATGCCGATCACCAGCATCGCGTCGTTCTGGTCGCAGTTCCAGCAGGGACTGGGCGCGTCGGAGCGGATCTTCGCGCTGATCGACGCCGAGCCGGAGGTCACCCAGGTCGCCGCCGAGCATCCGGGCCGGATCCGGGGCCAGATCGAGTTCCGCGATCTCGGCTTCCGCTACGACGAGACGGAGAAGGTGCTGCACGCGTTCAACCTGACGATTCCGGCGGGCGAGACGTTGGCGATCGTCGGGCACACCGGCGCGGGCAAGTCGACGTTGGGCAAGCTGATCACGCGGTTCTACGAGTTTCAGGACGGGAACCTCTACATCGATGGTCGCGACGTGCGCTCGTTCGACCTGCCGGAGTACCGCAAGCAGCTCGGCATCGTGCCGCAGTCGCCGTTCCTGTTTTCGGGCACGGTGGCCGACAACATCCGCTACCCGAAGCCCGAGGCGACCGATGCGGAGGTCGAAGCGGCGGCGAGGCTGGTCGGCAACGGCGACTGGATCGATTCGCTGCCGAATGGGTTGCAGACGGATGTCGGCGAGTACGGGCGGTCGCTGTCGATGGGTCAACGGCAGCTCGTGGCGCTGTCCCGGGTGCTGATCCAGGACCCGGCGATCGTGATCCTCGACGAGGCGACGGCGTCGGTCGACCCGCTCACGGAGGCGCAAATCCAGGAGGGGCTGGACGTGGTGCTGGCCGACCGGACGTCGATCGTGATCGCGCACCGGCTGTCGACGATCGAGCACGCCGACCGAATCATCGTGCTCGACCACGGCGAGATCGTCGAGGAAGGGACGCACCGGGAGCTGATGGCGAAGGGCGGTCGCTACTGCGACGTCTACAACACCTACTTCCGCCACCAGTCGCCCAACTACGTCCCCGGCGAGGGCTTCGTCGGCACCGCCGCCAGCGACTGAGCGGTCGCTGCGACCGGGCCTGTACAGACGCCATGAACTGGCGTCACTCTGAGCAACGCGAAGAGTCCCCGCGCGACGCGCTCCGCACCGCAGGTGCGGCCGCGTCGACGGCTGCCTCAAGGAGCAGCCCGTGTCACCCGGATCGCTGCGCCCGACGCGGGGCCTTCTTGTATTGTAGAAGCGGGGCATCCATGAGACGACGTCCGACAAGGGCGCCAGAAGTGGCCGCGATCGCGCCAGCGGCGATAATGATCTGCTCGTGATCGCGGCGCTGCAGGATGGAATTGATGCGAATGAGTGTCGAATCCGATAAGCAAAGATTGGTCGAACTCCAAGCCATGCTAGCGAAGGCCGAGAAAGCTCCTCTCTTGGCCGATCTGGACAGAGTTGGCTGGGTCTACCAAGCCTACGCATCCAACGCCTCCTTGCTTTACAGGCAAATCACCGATCCTCACCCGGACTTCGAGGTAGCCATTGAGACGCGAGTACCAGGGTTCAAGCCTGAGATTTACAGAAAGTATTACGCCGAGATGATCCGCCTCATCCTCAATTACAGTGCTTCGGCGGCCTCTCTCGTTGACCACATGCGGATCTTGTCAGACAAAATGGAGGGTGCCAATCCCGACGTATACGAAGAGCTTATTGAGCGACGGACCCGGCTAGCCGATACAAGTGTCAACGATTTCGTCAAGAGATTACGCAACTTTGTGCTTCATTACGGCCTCCCCATCATCACCGGCCAGATATCCCATACTCAGGGTGACGACAGAATTGAATTCGACACACTTCCTGATCCAGATCAGCTGAGAATCTGGGGCGGCTGGAAGGGAAAGTCCAGGGAGTACATGGAGCAGAACAACCCGATTTCCTTGTCTAAGACAATTGCTGATTATGACGATCTTGTTCGCCCCTTTTACGACTGGGTATTCGAGGAGCTCAAAAGGGTGTGCTATGAGAATGCCAAGCGGGTCTCAGATCTATCCATTGGCATAAACAACATAGAAGCGCGACTGGCCAAATAGACATCTAGTTGACGCTAGAGATTGATCTAAGGGTGTATGGTCGGAACACCTCTACGAGGGCAAGCAAGGCAAGAAACCGGCAGAAGGTCCAAGAGTAGCAGTCGTTCTTGGTTTAGGGTCTTTCTGACGAATCCTGATCCGGTTCAGATCAGGATGCTGGCGATGACCACCATCGCCTGGTGGTCGTCAGCGCGCTGGACCGGCTCGCCGCGTCGTAGACCCGGCCCGAGGTGGCCGGGTGGGGTGGCGTAGTCCCGACGATCGATTCTCGGTACCAACACACCCTGTCATTTCGAGCGGAGTCCGCGAAGCGGGCGAAGTCGAGAAATCTCTCGCGTTCGTGGTGTCGAGGTTCGATGCACGGCAACAGCGTCGAAAAGATTTCTCCGCGCGCACCTGACGGCGCTTGGTCGAAATGACAGTCACGTGTATTCGCGTCGGTGTTCGTGGCGCGGCGGAGATGACGAAGACCCAGGCACCTGGGCCCGGGGCTACGCGGTGGTGTTGTGGTTCGCACCCGGGCACCGCGGCCCGGGTCTACGCGATGGTAGCTTCGCGCTTGGCGACCGCCTCGCGGACGGCCGGGGCGACGACGGTGCCGAACAGCTCGATCGAGCGCATCACGTGCTCGTGGTCGACTGCGCCGATGCCGAAGTGCATCAGGTAGCGCTGGTGCCCGAACAACTCGTGGTGGTAAAGGATCTTGTCGATCACGTCCTGCGGCGTGCCGGTCATGAGATGCCCGTGCCGCGACGTTCCGGCCACGTACTGCTCGCGCCGCATCGGCGGCCAGCCGCGCTCGGCGCCGACCTGGTCCATCTGGGCCTTGTAGGCCGGGAAGGTCTCGTCGATCGCCTGCTCCATCGTCGGGGCGATGTGGCCGTGGGTGTTGATCGTCAG
>JAEVYR010000096.1 GCA_023392645.1 Chloroflexota bacterium
GTCTCCGGGCTCGCCCCCTACGGCGCCGACGGGCTCGACTGGTTCGCCGGCATGTATCCGGGCGGCGCGGCCGGGCTGCGGGCCGCCGCGGATGGTCGCGCCGCGAAGGAACGGTACGAGGAAACCGCCGAATTCGACCCGAAGATGTTCACGCCGGCAGACGAAGCCGCGCTCACCGGACCGTGGTCGTGGTTCAGCACGGTCGTCGGACCGGCAATGGAGAGCGGTCCGGGCGGGCTGATCGACGATGACCTCGCCTATGTGGCCCCGTGGGGGTTCGATCCCGAAACGATCGTCGCGCCGACCCTGATCGTCCACGGTGGCGAGGATCGCATCGTGCCCGGCACGCACGGCGAGTGGCTCACGGAGCGGATTCCGTCGGCCGAGCTGTGGCCGCGCCCGGAGGACGGGCACATCTCCGCGCTGACCGCCGGCGAGGACGCCCTGGCGTGGTTGCGCGAGCGCGCCCGACCCTGATATCCGGCGGCAACGCTGCCTCGGACGAACGCGATGTCGATTTCAGCGCCCCTCGTTCGACCATCAGGTACCGGGCGGATCGCCCCGGCACGCGACAGCACGAAAGGGCACGACCATGAGCAAGATCGTCGTCACCGAGTTCGTATCGCTGGATGGGGTCTACGGTGATCCCCACGAGTGGCACTTTCCGTTCTTCCGGGAGCAGGCGCAGCAGTACAAGAGGAATGAGCTCCGCGCCACCGAGGCGCTGTTGCTGGGCCGCGTCACCTATGAAGGCTTCGCGCAGGCATGGCCCGAGCGGTCCGGCGACGAGTTTTCCGACACTTTCAACAGCATGCCGAAGTACGTCGTCTCCACCACGCTGGAGAACCCGGCGTGGACCAACTCCCACGTCATCGGCGCCAATGGCGACCTGGCAGACGAGCTCGGCGCGATCAAGGGCCGACACGAGCGTGACATCTTCATCCACGGCAGCGGCACACTGGCGAACTCCCTGCTCCGCCAGGGCCTGATCGACGAAGTTCGCCTGATGGTCCACCCAATCGTGGTAGGCAAGGGCCGGAGGTTCTTCGAGGACGACACCAGCATCCCCGCCTTGGAGCTGGTCGACGTGACGACGTGGGACGGCGGCATCGCGCTGATGACCTACCGGCCCGGAAGCGACGCCTGAACAGGAGGGTCTCCCATTGGCCATTCACCAGCTCTTCGCGGGCACCGCCGTAACCGACTTCGACCAGGCCCTCGCCTGGTATGAGCGCTTCATGGGACGCCCGCCGGACTTCTTCCCGCATGCTCGTGAGGCGGTCTGGAAGGTGACCGAGACGGGCTGGATCTACATCGTCGACGATGCCGCCCGTGCCGGTGGCGGGCTGCTGACCTTCATGGTGGATGACCTGGAGGACCGCGTCGCCGAGATCGCCGGGCGCGGGATCGAAACGGGAGAGATCGCGTGGGTCGTTCCGGAATCCACGCGATCAGCCTGGATCACCGATCTCGAGGGCAACCGGATCCAGCTCGCCGAGGTGCTCGACGGAGAAAGCGAACGTTGAGACAGCCAGATTCAGGATCGAGCAGGAGGCGCGCATGCGCAGGGTGATCGCGGGGATGACGATGTCGCTGGACGGCTTCGTCGCCGACCCGGACCGGAACTTTGGAATGCTGTACAGCGACTTCGACACGTACGCGGCGAGCGATCTCCTCGCGACCGCGATCGAGGAGACCGGCGCCGTGTTGATGGGTCGGACGACCTTCGACATGGCGGAGGATCCGGACAGCTACGCCGGCGACTACGAGTTCCAGGTCCCGATCTTCGTCATCACCCACACACCGCCGGACATCCACCCGAAGGAGAACGACCGCCTCACCATCACGTTCGTCACGGACGGCATTGAGCCGGCGGTCGCTCTGGCCGTCGCGGCGGCGGGAGACAAGGCGGTGACGGTGGTCGGCGGCGCCGAGATCAACCGCGAGCTGCTGCGCGCCGGGCTGGTCGACGAGCTGCACGTCGACATCATGCCGGTCTTCCTCGGCGAGGGGCTCCGCCTCTTCGACGATCCCACCCTGGAGCGCACCGGGCTTGAGCTGATCGACTGCCAGCGAACCGGCGAGCGCGTCGGCCTGAAATACCGCGTGCGGGAGATCCCTCGAGCGCAGACCTGATCCGCCAGGCGCCGGCTCACGATGGCCCGCAAGACGCATTCGCAATGCGACGTTGCGGGCCTGTTGACATTTTCGACACATTGTCGTGATGAGACCGCTCCACGCTGAAGGTAACGGCGATACCGAGCCGAATCCCGGCGCGCGTGAGGAGCTCGATCACCATGGCACGGCTCCCGGGTACCTGGCAGGCGGTACCACTCGGCACCGCGATACCCATCCAGCCGAACGAGACCGATCCCGGCAGGGCGTTCTCGCGCCTCTGGGTCCTGTTTGTAGTGAGCTGGCCGGTCTGCGTGGTCCTCGTCGGCCCCGTCGTCAGCATGATCCGGGCGGCCGACACGCCGGCCGGCCAGCTCGGCGCACTGGGCTGGACGATCGCCTTCCTCGCCGCCTATCTCTGGCTGGTCCTGCAGCAGCCATTCCGAGTCGACGTGCCGCCCGCCGAGCAGCGAATCCGGATCGGGCTCCTGGCGCTGCTGACCGCGCTGGTGCTGTATGTCGATCTCGCCAACGACCCCGGCTACTTCTGGCTGTTCATCTGCGTGTTCGTCCCGGCCGGGATCGTGCTGACCTCGAGAGTCGCGGCAGGGATGGTGCTCAGCCTCACCGCGCTCGCGATCGGCATCGAGCTGGTCCGGTGGGGGTGGCCGCAGGCGCTACAGGTGGCCGGCATCGCGATCTGGGGCGTCTCGACGATCATGCTGCGCCAGATGATCCTGATCGTCGGCGAGCTCCGGGAAGCCCGGGAGGAGCGGGCACGCCTGGCGGTCGCCAAGGAGCGGCTCCGGTTCGCGCGCGACCTGCACGACCTGCTCGGCCACAGCCTCTCCCTGATCGCGCTCAAGAGCGAGCTGGCGGGCCGCTTGCTGCGACTGCCGGACGGGCGCGCGGCGGCAGAGGTCGAGGATATCGAGCTCGTGTCCCGGCGCGCCCTGCGTGAGGTGCGCGAAGCGGTGGCCGGGTACCGTCGCCCCACCCTCGGCGACGAGCTCGCGAGCGCCCGCGCGATGCTGGGCGCAGCCGGAATCGTCGCCCGCATCGACGCAACAACCGACACGCTACCGGCGACGGTCGACGCCGTTCTCGCGTGGGCGGTGCGCGAAGGTGTGACGAACGTCATCCGGCACAGCGACGCGAGCCGCTGCGAGATCGACGTCTGGCGCGAGGGTGATGTCGCCGGCATCCGCGTGGTCGATGACGGCCACGGAACTCCCCTCGTCAGCAACGGCAGCGGGCTGTCGGGTATCGCTGAGCGGGCCGCCATGCTCGGCGGCCGGGTGAACACCGGAATCGGCATCGCGGGCGGATTCGCGCTGGAGGTGACGATGCCAATCGACGACCACGTTGAACCGGGC
>JAEVYR010000150.1 GCA_023392645.1 Chloroflexota bacterium
CCGAACAGCGCCGCCTGCTGGTCCCCGGCCATCCCCCCGACCGGGACCTCCGTGCCACGCAGATCCGCGACCGTGAGCGTCAGCAGCTCGGCATTGCCCCGCACCTCGGGTAGCAGCGACCGTGGTATGCCGAGATCCTCGAGCAGGTCGTCCGACCACTCCAGCTTCCGAATATCGAACAGCATCGTCCGCGACGCGTTCGAATAGTCGGTCGCGTGGACCGCGCCACCCGAGAGGTGCCACAGCAGCCATGTATCGACGGTCCCGAACGCGAGCTCGCCAGCCTCGGCGCGATGCCGCAGCGAGGGGTCCTCCCGCAGCATCCACGCGATCTTTGTCGCCGAGAAATACGCGTCTGGCACGAGCCCGGTGATGCGCTGGCAAGTCTCGGTCATCCCGCGCGCGTCGATCTGCTCGACCAGTTCCGCCGTCTGCCGGCTCTGCCAGACAATCGCCGGCGCGACCGCCTCGCCCGTGGCGCGATCCCACAAAATCGTCGTCTCGCGCTGGTTGGTGATGCCGATGCTCGCGATCGCGGCCGGATCGGTATCGGTCTCCTCCAGCACCCGACGCATCATCGCGACGGTGACGTCGATGATCTCGCGCGCATCCTGTTCCACCCAGCCGGGATGCCTGTACTGCTGCGTCGTCTCCTGCTGCGCGGAGCCGAGCGCCCTTCCGTTCGCATCGAACAAGACCGCCCGGCTCGACGTCGTGCCTTGATCAATCGCCAGGATCCTGGGCTCGCTCGCTGCCATCCGCCTCTCCTCGTTGCTCAACTCACCAGGTCGTTCGTGCTAGCCTATCCAAACACGACGTACATGACGACCCTCGCCCAGACGAATGCCATGAACACCGACGCCGCGATCCACGAAACGCTCGAAACCCGAGTTTCACGCCTGGTCGGCGACCGGGTGGTGCGTTCCCGTACGTTGTCGGGCGGGATGATCGGCGACGTGGTGCGGATGCGCCTGGAACGGCTGCCGGACATCGTCGTCAAGACCGGCCAGCACGATGCCCACATGACCATCGAGGCGGAGATGCTCAATCGTCTTCGCGAGAACGGTCAGGTGCCGGTGCCCGAGGTGTTGCACGCCGAGGACGACCTGCTGATTCTGGAGTGGATCGACGGCGAGCACCTGCGGCCCCAGGCGGAGGCCGATTGTGGCCGGCTCCTTGCCAACCTGCACGACGTGACCCACCCGCACCACGGATTCGGCGGGGTCACGCTCAACGGTCGCGTGCTCCTGAAAAGCCCGTGGTCCGATTCGTGGATCGACTTCTTCGCCGAGCACCGCCTGCGCTTCTCGCTCGAGCTGGCCGACACCACCAGGCCATTGCCGCCCGAGCTGGCCTACGATGTCGCGGCCGTGCTCGATCGCGTCGGCGACCTGCTGCGGGAGCCGGCCCAGCCGTCGCTGCTGCATGGCGATCTCTGGGCGGCCAACGTGCTTTCTGTGGACGACCGCGTCACGGCGTTCATCGACCCGTCCACCTGCTTCGGCGATCCGGAGTTCGAGCTGGCCTACGTCGATGCCTGGCGGTCGTTCGGACCCGATTTCTGGGACGCATACTCCGCCCACCGCCCGCTGGACGACGGCTACCGCGACATCCGCCGGCACATCTACGCGCTCTACCCGCTGCTGATGCACGTCTACTACTTCGGCGACCGTTTCCTGCCACGGCTCGCCGAAACCCTCGCCACCATCCGCGAACGGATGTAGGCTCAAACACCACGGATGTGAGCGTTTCGAGGGTAACGACCGATGGGCCATAGCGTCCGTGTGCGCATCTGGTACCGGGGCAAGGCAACCACATGAACCAGGAAAATAATGGTTCGGGTGGCCCTTGTGGCCGCCCTCAGGACAAGCGAGGGAGGGGCCAAGCCCCTCCCCCCGTACCACGAGTCTCGTCGGCGGTCCTTCAGATACCCGTCAGCGCTCTTCGTCTGCCAGCCACATCGTGCGCGTGTTCGCGGTGGACCAGGTGAGGTCGGGAACGAAGCCGCGGACGTCCGGACCGAGCAGCACGAGATCGCGCGGAAACCCCAGCCATAATGCAAACGGATCCTCGGTAATCGCCTGTTGCAAATCCTGCAACGCCTCCGCCATGTCGTCGGTCTCGACGGCATCGAAGTAGTCCTGCAGCGCCGCGTCGGCCGCCTCGTTGCTGTACCCGCCAGGATTCCAGCCGGCCGTGTTGACGCTGACGTCCCACGCGGACCCGACGAGGTCGAACTCCGCGAAGGCGGGGTACAGCGAGAGGTCGTACACCAGAAGGTCCCAGGTGCGATCGACACTCCAGCGCGCGGTGAACTGGTCCAGCGGAAGGCGCTCGATCGCGAGCGAGACGCCGATCTCCCGGAGATCGCGATCCATCGCCTCCAGCGTGTCGAATACCGCCGGTGCCGCCGTATCGAGCACCAGCGTGCTGAGCGCGAGAGAATCGCCGATCGGGCTGTCGAGAATGTCGTCGCCATCCAGGTCGACCCAGTTGGCATCCTTGAGGAGCTTTTTCGCCTTCTTTACGTCGCGTTTCGGGTTCTTCCTGCCGGCGTCCGCCCACTTCTGCGCGATCAGCCCGGCCTGCTCCCAATCGAGAAACCCGCCCCAAATCTCCTCGGCGTACCGATGGCGGTCGAGCGCCAGCGCCAATGCCTCGCGCAGCGGCATCTCGGCCAGCATCGCGGGGTCGAACCGGTTTGGGTTGTTGAAATTGAACGCGGCGAACAGCGTGCGGGGCATGTCGGTAACGATCAGGCGGCCCGTCGTCTGAAGCAGCCCCTCGATGCCCTGCGGATCAACGTTCCCGACGATGTCCAGGTCACCCTCCTGCCACCGCTCGGCTCGCCTGGCGGCATCTGCCTCCGGCACCAGCTCCAACCGCTCGGCGTGCGGAGGTTCATCCCAGTAGTCGTCGTTGCGAACGAGCGCGATGCCCTCGAGTCCGGCGTCGTCGAGCTTCCAGGGACCGGTCCCCACCGGCAGCGCATCCTTGAAGTCGACACCGTCGAGCGTTCGCTCACCCACCGGGTTCGCCTCCCATTGGGCGCGGTACTGCTCTTCCTGGAACACCGGCAGCGACGCGACATTGAACAGCCAGGCGCCATCCGGCTCGGCGAACTCGACACGAAGCGTCGTCGCGTTGGCGGCGACGATGTCGGTGACGAGCCCCGACTGTCCGGCAATCACGCTGCGATAATCGTCGCGATACGCCAGATGGCTGAATCGGGCATCGTCGGCAGTGAACGCGCTGCCGTCGTGCCACTTGACATCCTTGCGCAGCGTGAACGTCAACCGCAGTCCGCCGTCGCTCCATTTCCACGAGCGTGCAAGACCGGGCGCCGGCACGCCGGTCTCCGGGTCGATCCGCACCAACGCGTCCAGATACGACCGAGCCACCTGCGGGTCCTGGCGCTGGAGGGTCGGGACGAATTCGAGCAGACCGTCGGGCGCGACGGCCACGCGCACCGTGCCCCCGTCGACCGGCCCGCTATCGTCGGGCAAGTTGTCGGCGGTGAAGATATCGAGCGGGTAATCCGGCACCGGTGTCGCCGCCGGGCTGGCGATCGGCGACGCGACGGGGGACGCTCCAGGTGACGCCACCGGGGAGGCACCGGGCGTCGCCACGGGAGAGGCTTCCGGCGTCGCCGCGATGGTGGCCGCGGCGCCACCGCCGAGCGCGGCGAGGCTCCCGGCAATCAGCGCGCGGCGAGTGACGCGCGTGTCGGGGGGCGTTTGTGTATCGGTCATGGTGGGTGCCGGTCTCCAGCAAATCGGGAATGAATCCAGACGGCGACGCGGAGCGTCGCGAACGACCTCGGCGCGGCAACCTGGCAGCGTCAGCCTGGGGCAGGCACGAATGGCGGGCTGCCCGATCGTTGCAACGAGTGTACGACAGATGCGCTGGCGGGCAACAAGAACGCCGGCTCACGAGGAGCCGGCGTCATTGTTCGAACTGAAGCACCCTTCATTTCAGCAAGTCGCCGCCCTGGGAAAGGCAGACGTTTCAGGCTGTCAGGATCGTCGGCCTGGTGCGGCCTCCCCTGTCAGAACCCCGAACCACTCACGCACGCGCGCGAGCTACATCCGGCAGCATCGAAGTAGTG
>JAEVYR010000157.1 GCA_023392645.1 Chloroflexota bacterium
TGTGTCTGATAATCGCAGAGCGTCAACGTTTGATGGCATTCCGGACTCGCTACCACGGCACCACAGAGATTTCTCCGAGCGCCCGACGGCAGCTGGTCGACATGACATCACGTCCGAGACGACATGCTGCTGCCTGGCACTGCGCTAGGAAGCGACATCGGACGTCGTCTCCGCGATCGACGTCTCGAGCAAGGCGCGGATGAGTTCATAGTCTTCCGCCGGGACTTTGTGAACGTTGCCCTGGAAGGCGAGCGTCCAGTTCTTCTCGGGCCACTTGCTGGCATGAATCATCTGCCGCGCGACCGGCTCGGCGTCGATCCACGCGTCCTCGTCGGCGACGAGCTCCGGCTCGATCTCGACCCGAAACGGGTAGTTCTCGGGAGAGCCATCCCGTTTGGTGTTCTTGCTGGTCCAGATCAGGTCGTCGCCCTCGAAGTACTCACTGGTGACGGTCGCCGTCGCCGCGAACATCTTCTTGCCGGTGAGATAGAAGATCAGCTTGTCGCCGGGCTTCATCTGCTCGGCCTTTTTGCGATGCCGCGACTTCATCCCCTGCACCGTGAAGCCGCGCGCCTTCGTCGCCGCGAGGTTGTCGGGCGAACTCACCAGGATCCAGTATTGCCGGTCGGCCATGTCGTCTCCTTCAGTCCCTTCCTGCCGATACTGGGTGGCAGTGTACCGTTCCCCTCCGTCGCCAGCCGCTACCATTCAGGCAGAGAGTGACCAGCCCCGATTGACGGTATGGCCGTCCCTGCCGATACTCGGGACGCGACGGGCTCGCGGGAGTCATGCGGAAAGGCACGCCAGCGGTGGATCGACAACACTTCATCTCCGCCCTCGAAACGATCTGCGGGGCTGACTGGGTCCGGCACGACCCGACCGACCTGATGGTCTACGAGTACGACGGGTCGGTGGATGGCGCGGTCGACATCGAGCGTCCGCTCGCGGTGGTACTTCCGGCGACGACCGGGGAGGTATCGGCCGTGGTGGCGCTCGCATGGAAGCACGGGGTGCCGGTCGTCGCGCGCGGCGCGGGCACCGGCCTCTCCGGGGGCGCGGTCGCGCGAGGCGGCGGAATCATCGTCGCCCTGACGCGAATGGAGCGCGTGCTGCGTGTCGATCCGGTCAGCCGCACGGCATTGGTCGAGCCGGGCGTGATCAACCTCGAGCTCTCCCAGCATGTCAGCGGGCAGGGGCTCTTCTTCGCGCCCGATCCGTCCAGCCAGAAGGCGTGCACGATCGGCGGCAACGTCGCCGAGAATTCCGGCGGTCCGCACTGCCTCAAGTACGGCGTCACCACCAACCACATCCTCGGCCTGGAGGTGGTGCTGCCGGACGGTGAGATCGTCTGGCTCGACGGGAACGGTCCCGGCGCGGCGGGGCTTGACCTCGTCGCGATTCTGGTCGGCTCCGAAGGCATGCTCGGCATCGCCACCAAGGCGCTCGTCAAGCTGGTGCCGAAGCCGGACGACGTGCACGTCCATCTCGCGGCGTTCGGCACGATGGACGAGGCCGCGGCCGCGGTGACGAACATCATCGCCGCCGGGATCCTGCCGGCGTCGCTGGAGATGATGGATCACCTCACGATCGAGGCGGTTGAGCCGGCCTATCACGCCGGCTACCCGATGGACGCGGCCGCCGTGTTGCTGGTCGAGGTCGACGGCACGCGGCAGGAGGTCGCGGTCACCAGCGAGCACATCGACCGGATCGCGCGGGAGAGCGGCGCGACGTCGTTCCGGTCCGCCGCGACGCCGGCGGAGCAGGAGCTGCTCTGGAAGGGTCGCAAGATGGCGCTGGCGGCGATGGGTCGCCTCGCGCCGAACTATTACCTGCATGACACGGTGGTGCCGAGGACCCAGCTCACCAGCACATTGCAGGCGGTTGAGGAGATTTCGACCGAGTACGGCCTGCCGATCGCCAACGTCTTCCACGCCGGTGACGGCAACCTCCATCCGCTGATGCTGTTCGACCGCCGGCGGGCGGGCGAGGTCGAGAAGGTGCTGGAGGCGAGCCATCACCTGATTCACGCCTGTGTCGAGCGGGGCGGCACGCTGTCCGGCGAGCACGGCATCGGCTCGGAGAAGCGTGGCTATATGGAGCTCATCTACACCCGCGAGGACCTCGCCGCGATGGCCGGCGTGAAAGACGCCTTCGACCCGCGCTGCCTGCTCAATCCCGAAAAGGTGTTGCCCAAGGGGTACATGTGCGGCGAGGTGCGCGCGCTGCACAACCAGGCGATGGCGCAGAAGCACGGCATCTTCCCGATGTAGGAGACGGTATGTCCGACATGATGATCGACGGCGTGACGCCGGACCGCATCGAGACACCAACAGACACGGAGCAGGTGGCCGAGATCGTTCGCGAGGCCAACGTCACCGGCGGCTGGGTGCTGCCGAGCGGCGGCGGCACGGCCATGACCGGGGCGAACCCGGTCGACAGGGTGCCGATGGCACTCGACACCACCGGCCTGACCGGCATCGTCGAGTACACGCCGGCGGACATGACCGTCTCCGTTCGTGCCGGCACACCTTGGAGCGAGCTCCAGGAGGCGCTGGCCGAGCACGGCCAGAACCTTCCGCTGGATGTGCCGTTTCCCGAGCGGGCGACGGTCGGTGGCGTTGCCGCGACCGGGTACGCCGGCCCGCGCCGTTTGCGTGACAACGCGCTGAAGGACCTGATCCTGGGCGCGTCCTACGTGCGTGGCTACGGCATGGCGGCGAAGGCCGGCGGCATGGTCGTCAAGAACGTCAGCGGGTTCGAGATTCCACGCCTGCTGCATGGGTCGTGGGGCTCACTGGCAATCGTGACGTCGCTGATTTTCAAGGTCATCCCGGCGCACGAGCACGAAATCACGATCACGGCCGATGAGGACGAGTCGATCGCCGTCGCGGAGCGCGTGCTCGCATTGTCGGGGGCGCGAACCGCGATCACGAGCGCCGTTGTCGACGGGACGTTGGCAGCGGCGATGCCGGCAATTCGCGTGATGGGCCGGTCAGGTCCGACCAGGGAGCTT
>JAEVYR010000625.1 GCA_023392645.1 Chloroflexota bacterium
CGCCGCCGCCCATCATCCGCGCCCCGAGCACGCCGGGTTGCCTGAGCAGATCGGCGACCAGCTCCTCGACGACCGGGTGGCTGATCTCGTAGTCCGTCGCCGATGAGCGCCCCGACGCCGTCATCAACGCGCCGAACCGCACCCAGTCGCTGATCCTGACGGCTTCGACGCCCTCCCGCACCCGCGCGACCTCCGACACGACGTGGTCGACGCGCTGTCGCAGCGTTGCCGGCAGCCACGGCTTTGAACCGTCCCGAATCGATGCCCACTGGTCCGGCGTGATCTCCCCGAGATGTTCGATGTCCAGCTCGGCGTGTTCCCGCACCAGCGCCAGCGCCGTCTCGCTTTCGCGCACGCGCGTCGGATAGGCCGAATCGGTGAGTGCGTGGTGGACGCCGCTGTTGGCGACTGCGAACACGTGGTCGCCGAGATCGGGGTCGAGCCGAGTCACGTCGGCGGTGGTGCCGTCGAAGAGGATGACGCCGCCGGCGACGGAGGCGGATTGATCCATGGCGCCCACCGGCGCGCCTGTGATGTGCTCGGCGCGCCGAGCGATGGCGACCAGCCGTTTGGGCTCCAGGGGTGTTTCGGACACCAGCATCGTCAGGGAGACGCAGAGCGCCGCTGATGAGCTCATGCCGAACCCGACCGGGACGTCGCCCGAGACGACGATATCCTGGCCACAGCGGATCGGCAGCCCTGCTTCGTGCAGCGCCTGGATGATGCCGGCGAGGTATCCGCCGGGCGTGGTGGCCTTGTCAGCGGAGGGCGGCGCTGGAGCTTCGCAAGAAATCGATTCGACTCCGGGCGCGACATCCGGCGCGTGCAGGCGGATCGTGCCGGCGTGCGCGGTCGCGATGCCGCTGGCGGCGCGGATCGTTCGGTCAATCGCGCCTGCCAGCACCAGCCCGCCGTTGTAATCGACGTGGTTGCCGAGGAGCTCGAGTCGGCCCGGCGCGGTCGCGACCCGGTCCGGGTGCCACCTGGCGCCGAAGGCGAGTTCCCCCGCAGCGATCGATTGCTCCGTCAGTTCAGTCATTGCTGGGACCCTACCGGCGCATCTTGACCGATTTGAACGCTTCTCCGAGCTCGAACGGCTCGTCCTTCGCGACCTCCTCGGCACGCTCGCGCAACCGGTCGGCGAGGCCATCCCCATCGCCGATCTGGCTGGCGTGGGCCTTGAGCGCATCGATCTTCGCGTCGAAGTGATCGGTGATGTCGATCACCACATCCGGCTCCTCGGAGCCGAAGTACCAGATCTCGGCGGTCTTGTGGGATTCGAGTCCCGACTCGGCATGCTCGGGAAAGTAGAGCGGGTCGCGGGCGAGCGGGTACACGCAGTTGTGGGCGGTGATGCCGACGGCGCGGTGGTCTGGATGCAGCGCGTACGGACGAAAGGGATCGTGCGTGATGAGCACGTCGGGCTTCCATGTGCGGATCATCCGCACGATCTTTTCGCGGAACTCCGGGCTGTCGAACACGTGACCGTCGCCTTCGCGAAGAAACTCGACGTGGCTGGCGCCCAGCCGCCTCGCCGCTTCGAGCTCCTCCGACTCGCGCGTTTGGGCGAGCGTTTCCGGCGTGAAACTGGTGTCCGTTGTGCCTCGATCGCCCGATGTCACCTGGACGATGACGACATCCTTGCCCTCGCTTGCCAGCTTGTGGATCGTGCCGGCCGAGGAAAACTCGGCGTCGTCCGGATGGGCGACCACGAGCAGATAGCGCTGATAGGCATCCCGTTCTTCGCTCACTGTGGTGTTCCGTTCTCATTGGTACGATCGGCCGATAGAGCGTGCAGGTTGCGAAGCTCCTCGGCCAGCAGCGAGGTGGCGATCCGCGTCTGCTCGCCGCTGCGAAGATTCTTGAGCGACACTTCGCCGCGGTCAAGCTCTTCCGATCCGGGAATGATGGCGTAGGGGATGCCTCGCCGGTCCGCGTATTTCAACTGGGCGCCGAGTCCCTTGTTGTCGATGATCGACTGGTCGATGCGGAGGCCGTCAGCGCGCAGATCACGCACGATACGCGAGGCATCGGCGATCGTGTCGGGCAGGTAGACCATGAAGGCGTCGGCGACGGCGTTCGGCACGTCGATCAGGTTGTGCTCGCGCACCACCTCCATGATTCGCTCGAAGCCGAGCGAGATGCCGGTCGCGGGGATGGGGCGACCCAGGAACGACCCGACCAGCCCGTCGTAACGGCCGGTGCCGGCGATCGACCCAACCTTCGGCGTTTCCACGCGTGCCTCGCACACCGGGCCGGTGTAGTAGTCGATGCCTCGGGCAAGCGAGAGGTCGATCTTCCAACTGTGGCGGTGCACGCCCAGATCGTTCAGGTGCCGAACCAGGTCATGCAGCTCGGCGACCGCCTCGGGGCCGCCGTCGGTATCGGCGAGGCGCGTCGCGGCGGATTTGAGCAGCTCGTCGGCATCGCCCTGCTCGGTCACGAGCGCCAGCACCTTGTCGGCGGCGTCGCCACTGACGCCCGACTTCATCAGCTCCTCGCGAACGCCAGCCGGCCCGATCTTGTCGAGCTTGTCGATCGCACGGAAGACGTTGCCGCTGTGGCTCGCGGGCACGCCGGCCAGCCGCGCCATCGCTTCCAGCAGGCGCCGGTGATTGATCGAGATCACCGCCTGCGAGAGCCCGATCGCGTGGAGCGCGTCGGCGAGCACGCTGATGCCCTCGGCGTCGGCGAGCATGGACGCCGAGCCGACAATGTCGGCGTCGCACTGGATGAACTCGCGGAACCGGCCCCGCTGTGGCTTTTCGGCGCGCCATACCGGCGCGATGTGATAGCGCTTGAACGGCAACGCGATGTCGTTCTCGTGCATCGCCACGAACCGGGAGAGCGGCACGGTGAGGTCGTAGCGGAGCCCCACCTGGCGCCCGCCATGGTCCTCGAAGTGGTACATCAGGGTTTCGTTCTCGCCGGCCTTTCCGGTGAGCACGTCGAGGTACTCGAGCACTGGCGTGTCAATCGGCTCGAAGCCGTGCTTCTCGAACACACCCCGGAAAATCTCGATCAGCCGCTGCCGGAGGAGCATGTCCTCCGGGAGATAGTCACGGAACCCCTTGAGGATTCGCGCGTTCGTTTTTGCCATCGTGTCTCCTGGTCTCTGTCTTCATGCTGACCGTTTGGCCGCCACACGGGCGACATGCCGGTGTTAGCGGTGCTTGCGCAGCTCATGGACCGCGTGGCCGAGCTCGGGCCCGATCAGCTTCTCCATCGCCAGCCGGACCGCGTTCGACGATCCCGGCAGCGAGAAAATCACCTTCGCGCCGACGCTGCCGGCCACCGCTCGCGACAGCATCGCTGCCGCCCCGATCTCCTGCCACGACAGCATCCGGAAAATCTCGCCGAAGCCATCGAGGCGCTTCTCCAGCATCGAGGCGACCACCTCGTAGGTGGAGTCGCGCGCCGAAATACCCGTGCCGCCGTTGGTGATGATCGCGTCGACCGCGTCGTCGGCAAGCCAATCCGTGAGTTGCCGGCGGATGCGATCGGCGTCGTCCGGCACGATCGCGTAGGCAGCGATCTCGTGGCCGCGCCACGCGAGGTTGGTACGGATGAGCTGGCCGCTGCGGTCTTCCTCTTCGGTACGGGTATCGCTCATCGTGAGCACGGCGACGTTGACCGACGGAGGGGCCTCCTCGCGGTGCTCCTTCGATGGCGACGCCGGGAACTCGCGTTCGTGAAATGTCATGCGCTCTCTCCTGCGGAAGGTCCCTTGTCGAGCCGGGCGGCGATGCGCCGCACGCGCGCGAAACGGTCTCCCAGGGACGCTTCGCCCGTGCGTCGCGCGGCCACCAGCGCGGCGACGCTCGCGACGACGACCGCCACCCAGGTGCCTGCGGCCCAGAGGTTGGCGCCCGTCGAGCCGGGCTCGCCGGCGAACAGCAGGAACAGCATGCCCAGCGCGGTCATCGCCAGGAACACCAGCACCGGCGCCAGCACGCGCCGCCCGTTTCTCGATGCGTGGTCGGTTTCGCCGAGAAACCAGTCCAACCTCCGCTCGACGGCCGTCCGGAGCGATGGGTTCTCCATCGCCGCGGCCTGCCACGCGTCGAACGCGGCCAGCCAATCGCCTCGCTCGGCGAGGGCGTCGGCTGTTGAGAGCAGGCTGGTGGGGTCAGAGGGCCGCGCGTCAGTCATGGCACCTATGGTAGCGTGTTTCGCCCCTTTAACGAGCCAATTACGCTTCGACCACGGCGTTTTCGATGTGGTCGATTCGAGCGGCGCCGGTGCGCGGATCGATGGTGACGGCGACGATGTCGATGCGCCAGATGCGATCCTCGTGTTCGGGGTGCTCCGAGGCGAACCAGGCGGCCGTTGCCAGCAGTTTTCGCTGCTTGGCGGGAGTGACCGCCTCCGTCGCGCGGCCGAAGCGTTCGCCGGTGCGGGTCTTGACTTCGACGATCGCCAGCTCGTCGCCGTCCAGCATCACGAGGTCGAGCTCGCCGGCGGGACATCGCCAGTTGCTGTCGATCGTGACGTATCCACGGCCCTCGAGCCAGGCGCGAGCATGCGCTTCGCCGGAGCGGCCGCGGCGGGCGCCGTCGGTACGGTCAGCCACGAAGCACCGCCTCACAAGCCGTCACGGGCCGGAAGCTGCGCCGGTGGTGTTCGCAGGGACCGTCACAGCGCAGTGCGTCCAGGTGGGCGGCGACGCCATAACCCTTGTTTCGTGCCCAGCCGTAGCGCGGCCAGGTGTCGGAGAGCACGGTCATGATCGCGTCGCGGTGGACCTTCGCGACGATCGACGCGGCCGCGATCGACATCGAGCGAGCGTCGCCGTCGATGATGCCGATCTGGGGGAGCGCGTGGTCGATTGTCACCGCATCGAGCAGCAGGAAATCGGGCTCGCAGCAGCGTTCGATCTGTCGCAGCGCGGACTCCATCACCATTCGATTTGCCGGGCCGATGCCGATCTCGTCGATCACCGGCGCCTCCAGCGCGGCGACAGCGGTCGCCTCGGCGCCATCGAGGATGACCCGCGCGAGCTTCTCCCGTTTGGCGGGGGAGAGCGTTTTCGAATCGGCGATCTCCCGCCACGGCAGGTCGCCGGCGGTTATTCCGGCGGGCAGTACCACCGCGGCGGCGACGATCGGCCCGGCCAGCGCGCCGCGCCCGACCTCGTCGAACCCGACGATGGTGCCGTAACCGGCGGCATGGAGGGAAGTCTCATAGGCGAGCATGGGCGATGGCGCGGAAATCATCGGCTATCCGTTCGACGACGAAAAAGCGTGGCTGGGTATCATGCTACCCAACCACGCTCTGTCGTGCGACCTCGATACCGGACGCTAGAACATCTTGGCGTCGCGGTCGCGCCGGCGCTCGGTGATGCGGGCGGCACGGCCGGTGCGGCCGCGCAGGAAGTAGAGGTTCGCGCGGCGGACGCGGCCGTAGCGGGTCACCTCGATCTTGTCGATGCGCGGGGAGTTGATGAGGAAGGTGCGCTCGACGCCGATGGCGTGGGCGGCCATCCGGCGGACGGTGAAGTTCTCGTTGATGCCGCCGCCTCGGCGACGGATCACGACGCCCTCGAAGACCTGGACGCGCTCGCGGCTGCCCTCGACGACCTTCGCGTGCACGCGCACGGTGTCGCCCGGTCCGAAGTTGGGGACTTCCTTCTGCTGTTCCTGCTCGAGCGAGCGAATCACGTCCACGGCCATATCCGCTGTTCCTTCGTGCTGCATCGGGGCCGCTTGCGCCCCGGACTCGGTTGAACTCATGGTGATGTGCGCACACGCCGGACATCCCGGCGGCGGCGGGCACCCGGGCATTGTAGCACGTTACGGCGCGGACGTGGCCGGCTGCACGCCGTCCAGCACGCTGATGACCTCGGCGGCGACCTCGTAGCGGCCGAACGAGGGCATCAGGTAAGCGCCGTCGGCATAGGGCACCAGCTCGCGGAGCAGCTCCTGCGCCATGCGGATGCCTTCCTTGCGGCCTTCCGAACCCGCCTGGCGCATGCGATCGCGCGCGCGATCAGTGAGCACGATGCCGGGCACCTCGTTGTGCAGGAACTCGGCGTGGCGGGACGACTGCAACGGCAGCACGCCGATCATCACCGGGACCGGCAACCGCTCCTCGCCGAAGTAGCGCAGGAATCGGGTCCAGACTTCGACGTCGAAGATCGGTTGGGTCATGACGAAGTCGGCGCCGGCCTCCAGCTTCTCGTGCATGCGTCGCGCCTCCTGCTTCAGGTCGTCCCGGGTGGGGTCGATGGCGCAGGCGATGGTGAAGTTGGCGCCGTGGCCAATGGACGAGCCGGAGGAGTCCTCGCCCGCGTTGAGGCGATTGATGATTCGGATCAGCCCGATTGAATCGACGTCGTAGACGGCGGAGGAGTCGGGGTAGTCGCCAAGGTTGGGCGGGTCACCGGTCAGCGCGAGGATGTTGCGGATGCCCGCGGCGTGCGCGCCCAACAGCTCCGACTGGAGCCCCATCAGCGAGCGGTCCCGCGTGGTGAAGTGGATGATGGTCTCGACGTCGACCTCATGCTGAATGAGGTAGCAGAGCGTCATCGCGCTCATTCGAACCCGAGCCATGGGGCTGTCCGCGACGTTGATCGCGTCGACCCCGGCGTCTTTCAGCAGCCTGGCGCCTCGAATCGCCTTCTCGGGATTGAACCCCTTCGGCGGGTCGATCTCGACACATTTGAGGAAGGTCTTGCCGAGCATCTGCTTGATGCGGGTCGGTTCAGCTTGCGCTCCGGCGTCGGCGGGTGGGGTCCATACGGGCTTGATCTCGATCGTCGAGGCCCCGTCCCGGGCGACCTCCGTGCCGGCGGCCCGCAGTGCGTCGAGTGCCTCTCGCATCGCGGTCACGTGGGCGGGGGTGGTGCCGCAGCAGCCACCGATGATGCTCGCGCCGGAATTGAGCGCCTCGGCCGCGAACCCGGCGAAGTACTCGGGCGACGATCGGTAGATCAGGCGCGAGCCCACCATTGTCGGGTAGCCGGCGTTCGGCATCGCGGCGATCGCCGGAGCGTCGCCGGCCAGCTCTTCGGCCGCCGCGCGCATCTTCCGGACGACCCGCAGCAGGCGCTGCGGACCGACCGAGCAGTTCGCGCCGATGGCGGCCACGCCGCGCTCGGCCAGCACCGGCACCACGCTGGCGGGGCTG
>JAEVYR010000039.1 GCA_023392645.1 Chloroflexota bacterium
TCGCCGGATTGCGCTGCTCGGTCGGCAGGGCGCCGAGATTGTCGGTCGATTCCGTGGTGTCCGAGGGTATTGTCACGCTCGCTCCCCGATGGGTGCGCGGTGGACCGGGCCGTAGAGGAGATCCGGCGTCACCGCGTCGATGAACGCATCTGCCTCGCCTCGCCAGCGATCCAGCAAGGCGGCGATATCGCCACCAGTATCCACGGTTTCGCGCAACTCGGGCCCGCCGGCGAGGCGGTCGATGAATGCCGTCCCGTTGAACCGCACCCAGTCGAAGCTCGGCGTGTGCTCGCGACAGCCGGCCAGCAGGGCTGGCCCGAGCGACATCATCGCTGGGGTGAACGCGCCGTCCGGATGAATTTGGACGCCGTGACACATCACGCCCTCGTGCTTCGAAAAGGTGGGCACGAAGGTCGTTGTGCGGAAGAGGCAGCCGAAAGCGCAGGTGGCGAGCTCGTCGCCGAGCGAGTACGCATCGAGATCGGGAGCGCCGACGAGATCGAACGGCAGGGCCGTCCCGCGGCCTTCGGAGAGCGACGTGCCTTCGATCAGGCAGGTGGCGGGGTAGAGATGCGCGGCGGCGAGCGTTGGCAGGTTGGGCGAGGGCGGCACCCACGGCAGCCCGGTTGCCTCCCAACGCATCGAGCGCGTCCATCCCTCCATCGGCACGACCTCGGGCAGCGTCCGGCCATCCCGGCGGGCGAGATGGCGCAGGAGCTCGGCGATGGTGCAGGCGTGCGCGATCGGGAGTCCTTCGATGCCGACGATCGAGCCGTGCCCCGGCGCGACCCGGTTGCCGAAGACGCCCATCCAGGCGATCGGGTTCGGCCGATCGAGCACCAGCACGCGCGTGCCGGCGGCAGCAGCGCGGCGGGCGGCGCTGTTGGCGGTGGCGAGGTAGGTGTAGTAGCGCGCGCCGATGTCCTGCAGGTCGATGAGCAGCGTGTCGATGCCCGCGAAGGCGTCGTCGTCGACGGAGTGGTCGGCGCGGTAGAGGCTGGTGACCGGGAGCCCGGTGCGAGGGTCGGCGGCGTCTGCCACCGGCGCGCCGGCCTGGGCGTCGCCGCGCAGGCCGTGTTCCGGCCCGTACAGCCGCCTCAGCGCGATGTCGTGGTGGTCGTGAAGGAGGTCGACGGCCGAGCGCAGGCGACGGTCGACGCCGGTGTGGTTCGTCAACAGACCGACCCGCTCACCCGGCCTGAGCCAGCGCTCGGGGGAGTCCAGGAGCCGTTTGAGACCGGTCGATGTCATCAGACGGTCGCGAGCAGGCGCGGGGCGAGCGCCTCGCGAAGGAGGTCGCGTGCCGCGCGAGCGTCGGGACCGAGGTAGAGCGCATCGATTTCGTCGCGTACGTCGTCGAGCTCCTCGAACACCCGGCCACCGAAGGCGATCAGGCGATCCCGGCCGTCGGGGTGGCCTGACCGAATCGTGGCGATGGCCGCGCGGAGCGGCTCGATCGAGGTTTCGGAGGGCGCGGCGAGCATGATGGCGTCCGGATCGACGCGCTGGACGGCTTCGAGCAACTCAGCACCTGGCATGTTCGCCCCGAGGTAGACGACGCGATAGCCGGCGCGGGAGAGGACCACCGCAGTGATCATCAGGCCGATTTCGTGCATCTCGCCCTCGACGCAGCTGGCGAGCAGGGTCGGGCGGCCGCGTTCCGGTTGGGAGGCATTGAAGAGGGCGGCCAGCTTGTGCATGCACCAGGAGGTGGCGAAGTGCTCCATCGCGACGCAGACCTCGCCGCTCTCCCAGCGCTCACCCATGTCGATGAGGGCCGGCTGGATGATGTCCAGTGCTACGGTCTCCGGGCCGAACAGGACCAACGCCTCCTCGATCGCCCGGTTCGCGCTGTTGGTGCTGAATTGGATGAAGGCGGTGATGAGGCGTTCGCGCAGGTCGCCGAGGCAGTCCGAGTCGGTGGGGGTCTCGGCCGGTGGCTCGGTGACGAGGGTCGTTTCGATGCGCCGACGGGCGATGGCGACGGCGTGGCTGATGCTGATGCCGTCATCGGTCATCTGCTTGAGCGCGCGCACGATGGCGATATCGCGCTCGGAGTAGAGACGGTGATTGCCGGCGGTGCGCGCCGGGTTCGGCAGACCGTGGCGACGCTCCCAGGCGCGGAAGGTGTCCGCGGGAATCCCGGTCAGTTTTTCGACTGCGCGCGTGTTATATTCGGGCACAGTCTGATGATCGACGAGGTCATCCACAGGGTCGCTCCTCCACTCGGACACCTGTTGCCTACGGGCTGTCGAGCTTCCATCCAAGAATTGCACACTTCCGGGCATGCAGTGATGTCGATGCTACAGGCGAACCAGCGGCATGTCATCCTCGGTGGCCGCCGGGGCGCCACGGCACGACGCGCGGCCTGGATCGCGATGCTGGCGATTGTGCTGGTGCTGGTCGGCTGCGCCGACGATGAAGGCGACCGCCAGTTCGCGAACGATCCTCGCACGCCGGAGCCAACGGCCACCCGCACATCGGAGCCGACGAAGCCGGCCAAGGCGCCGCCGACAGCGCCAAAGGCATCGCCCGAGGCGCTGGTCGATCGCCGGGGCGCGCCCGATGCCGCGTGGTGGCTGTCTGACGGCGCGGTCTGGCTGGTGGATGACGACGGGCCGCGCGTGGTGCTGGACGGCGGCGCGCTTGCGATCGCGCCGGGGCCAGGCGGCAACGAGGTGGCGGTCGTGTTCGAAACCGACGGGAGCTACCGCGTCGATATCTACAATCGCGACGGCAGGCGAACCGACACATTCGCCGATGTGCTGACGCCTTCGGGCGCGGCGGCGTCGCCGGTTGCGCCCGCCGCATCGCCGGTCGCGCTGGATGCGGATTCGGAGCCCAGCGTCACGCTCGACTGGTCGCCACAGGGCAACCGCATCCTGCTGGGCATTTCCACGGGGACGTTGACCGACATTCACCTCGATGGCGAGATTGCCCGGATCGAGACGCGGGTTCCGCTCGGGCGTATCGAGCAGGCGGCGTGGTCGCCACGCGGCGACGTGATCGGCGTGCTGATTCGCGACGCCGACGGGGTTGGATCGCTGGCGCTGGTGGGTCCCGCGAACGACCCCGCCCGGGTCAGCGTGATCGCGCCGGTGGGCAAGTCCGACGAGCACGCGAGGTCGGTGGAG
>JAEVYR010000270.1 GCA_023392645.1 Chloroflexota bacterium
GCCGGCAACTGAACGGACACTGAGTCATTCATGAAAACTCGCTGAAAATTTTGCCCGTGTCCTCGCGCCCGAACCGCAACCACCCGGCGTTGTTGGTCATTCCCGAAAAAGGCGACATGGGCGTCGACGGCATCGTGAACGGTGGTGGATGCGCCGCCATGTCACCACAGTGCGATCTCGGTCCGGAAAACGTTGAGGGCGGCCCGATCGGGCCGCCCTCAACAAGGGGTGGGGAGGAGAGAAGAAAGCGAAGTCTGGCTTCGTCCTTCTGAACCCTAGTATGGAACCCCGTTCTGAATCGGTGCTGAAGGGTTCCTGAAGATTCCCTGAATCATCGAGATTGCTGCGTACGTTCGACGCTTACAGGGCGGCGGGGCGATCGCCCAGCGTCACCTGCACCTCGACCTCGCTGCCGCCCCGATCGACCGTCAGGGTGACGCTGTCGCCCGGGTCATGGGCGTAGAGCATGTCGATGAATCCGCGGTCGGCATTGACCTGCTCGCCGTCGACGGCGACCACCACGTCACCGGGCTGCAACCCGGCGTCCGCCGCGGGCGATCCCGCCTCGACACTGGTGACGATCGTGGAGCCGTCCGTTGCCTGCTGCGCCTGCACGCCGAGGTAGGGATAGGCGACCGAGCCGTTCGCCAGGATCTCTTCGACCGACGCGACCACCGCGTTGCTGTCGATCGCGAAGCCCATGTCGGCCGTGTTCGGCTGCCCGCTGGTGAGCGCATCGACCTTGGCGACGTTCATGCCGATCACCTTGCCGTCCATCGAGAAGAGCGGGCCGCCGGAATTGCCCGGCGAGAGGGAGGCGTCGTGCTGGATCAGGTTGGTGAGCGAGTAGCCGGCGCCCGTGTTCAGCGAGCGGTCGGTGCCGCCGACGTAGCCGACGGTGACCGTGTTGGCGAACTGGCCGAGCGGGGTGCCGATCGCGATGACCTCGTCGCCGGCGCGAACCGTGTCGGAATCGCCGACCGTCACCGCCGGGGGCAGCTTCTGCCCGGCTTCCGGCTGCAGGCGCAGCACGGCGACATCCTGATACCAGTCGGTGCCGACGACCTCGGCCGGGATGATCGTGCCGTCAGCCGTGACGACCTTGACCTCGTCTGCGCCCTCGACGACGTGATTGTTGGTGATGACGATGCCGTCGTTTGAGTAAACCCAGCCCGAGCCGGCGCCGGTCGGTTCCTCGCCGGTCTGGCCGGGGGCGTACTGGCGCGCGGCGTCGGAGTAGGTATAGATCGTGACGGCGGAGTCGCGGACCTGCGCGGCGACATCGGCCGCGGTTTGCTCGTTCTGGGTTTGCGCGGTCGCGGTGGCGGCCGGTTGCTGGGCGGAGGTCGAGGGGACGAGGGAGGTCGAGCCGACCGTTGCCAGCAGCAGCAGGACGAACGCGAGGACCGTGAACAGCAGCCGCCGGCGAGGACCGGTCGACCGCAACGCGATGGCTCCGGTTGATGATGATGGGTGCATGAAGCGCTCCAGAACTGGGATGCGTCGGGACGGACATCGTCCCGGATGCCGCCATTGGCATCGTCAACAAGGATGACCGGGGAATTTTAAGATTGGCTGTGAGCCGCGAACGCGTGCGACAGAGCGCGAGGTGTGGCCCCGTGCCTCGTCGATGCATCATCAGCTGCTGGCACTGCTGTAGTTCCGCGCCGCGACGCGCCAGTAGAGCCGCAACAGTGCCACCGCCGCCGCCGTCAGGCCGATCCCGGCCAGTACCAGCCACCAGCTCGCCCGACCCGCCAGCGCTTCGACCCGGAACGTTGACGCGAAGCCGACCGGCACCAGGAATCCCAGCACCGCCCGGACCGCTGCCGGGTAGAACGCCAGCGGATATCGCCCGGCGTCCATCACATCCCGCGCCAGCATCGGGATCGGCGCGACCGTGGTGAACCAGAAGGCGAGATAGACCAACGCCGACCAGACACAGGTCAGCAGCACCGCGCCGCTTGCCGCCAGCACCGCCGACTGGACGATCTCCCCGCCCGACGGCGTCCGGCCCGCACGTCCGAGCCCGATCGCGACCACCGCCAACCCGGTCAGGATATTGAAGACCTCCGCCGGATCGAGCCAGCGCAGGGTGACGTAGAACTGGCTCGACACCGGCCGGATCAGGATCAGGTCGAGCTCGCCCTCGCGGACGTACGACGACATCCGGTTCATGTTCGCCTGCACCGTCATCGCCAGCAGCGCCATCGTCGCCTGGAACATGCCGCTCAGCGCGATCACCTCGCCCTGGCCCCATCCGTTGACCGACTCCGCGAAGGAATACAGCAGCAGCACCGGGATCAGCGACAGCGTGAGCTGGATCAGCCCGACGACGAGCGTCGCGACGAAGCTGGCGCGATAGTGCATCTCCCGTACCACCGCCTGCGTGGCGAACCGCTTCCAGATGCGCAGGTGGCGGCGCATGGCGTGCAGCGGTGTCGGATCGAGTGGAGCCAGCATGATCGAATCGTCCATCTCACGCTCCCGCTGCCGCGTAGGCGCGCAACCCGCGCCGCCAGATCCAGATCGCCGCCAGCACCGTCAGGGCCGGGTACAGCAACTGCAGCGCCATCCCGACCGCAACCTGCGAGCTCGACAACCCGCCGAGGAGCAGCTCCAGCGAGAACGACAGCGTGAACCGAAACGGTTGCACGTCGATGGCGCCCTGCGACCACGCCGGCATCAGCGCCAGCGGCACGAGCTGACCGCGAAAGACCATCATGAGTAGCGCCCGGGCGCGGTCGATGCCGGTGATGTCATCGATCCAGAACGCGAGCGCGCCAACGATGATGTCGAGCGCCACCACCATCACCGCCGCGGCGACGACGCTGACGACGAAAAGCAGCCACGTCCCTGGATTGGCCGGCAGCGCGACGGCATCGCGGAAGATCCACCACAGCAGGGCGATCATCGGCGCCAGTGGGACGGCCTTGATCAGCTTCTCGCTCAGGTTGTTCGCGATCGTGTTCAGGTGCGTCGAGCCGGGCCGGATCAGCCACTTCGAGAGTTGGCCGAGTCGGATCTCTTCGGCCAGGAAGGCGGCGCTCCACGACGAGGTCAGCATGCTGATCACGCCGAGCAGCACGAAGTAGGTCGTCAGGTAGGCGGCGTCGACCGGCAGCGCCGCGCCGTTGGCCAGTGCCGTTCGCCAGACCATCAGCGAGATGGCCGGACTGAGCACCGTGCTGATCATGAACATCACGAACTCGGCACGGTAGGTCAGCGCGGTCGAGAGGTCGATGACCAACAGCCGCCGGATCACCCGCAGCGTCTGGGAGAGCGACATGCCGGTCTCCCCGTGGCCCCGTGCCGGCCGGTGTTGCAGCGCGCGATCGCTCATGCCGGCACTCCTTCGATGCGTCCGTAGCGCCGCCCCTGTGGCGGCCGGCTCATGTCAGCCCCCCGTCCGCCGTAGTGCCGCCCCGGTGGCGGGCGGGGGCTTCTGGCCCTCCTTCGTGCGAGTA
>JAEVYR010000287.1 GCA_023392645.1 Chloroflexota bacterium
GTATCGAGAGGAGGTCGCCGGATGGCAGAGCATGCCGCGCCGCTCCACGCCGGAGTCGCGGAGCATCGCCGGCGCCGGCTCACGCCCAAACGGCGCGAGGCGATCACGGGGTATCTCTTCGCCGCGCCCTTCATCGTCGGATTCCTGGGCCTCACGCTCGGGCCGATGCTCTTTTCGCTCTACACCAGCTTCACCGACTACAACATCGCCACCGCGCCGAAATGGATCGGGCTGGACAACTATTCATACATCCTCCGGGATGACGATCGCTTCCGGAAATCGCTCGGCAACACCACCTACTACGTCCTGCTCAAAACCCCGCTGATCATCGTCATCTCCCTCCTGCTCGCGATGCTGATGCGGGTGGAGGTGCCGGGTCGGCGCGTCTTCCGCACGATCTACTACCTGCCCACCGTGCTCACCGGCGTCTCGTCGATCTTCCTCTTCATCTGGGTGCTCAGCCCGACCGGCCTGCTCAACAGCGGGCTCGGCGCCATCGGCGTCCGCGGCCCCAACTGGTTCTTCGATCCTCAGTGGACGAAGCCCGGCCTCGTCGTGATGTCGCTCTGGACCATCGGCACGCCGCTCCTGATCACGCTCGCCGGACTCAACGGCATCCCGCGCGACCTCTACGAGGCCGCCGATATCGATGGCGCCGGGCCGTGGAGCAAGTTCTGGAAGATCACCATTCCCATGCTCTCGCCGACGCTCTTCTTCCTGGTCGTGACGAACATCATCTTCGCCTTCCAGGTGTTCAACAGCGCCTATGTCATCAGCACCACGGTCGGCAGCAAGTCGCCCGGCGACCCCGCGCAATCGCTGCTCTTCTACGAGGTCTACCTCTACCTGCGCGCGTTCCGCGACCTGCAGATGGGCTTCGCCTCGGCGCTGGCGTGGATCCTCTTCTTCATCATCATGATCATCACCGCCATCCAGCTCTGGCTGAGCAAGCGGTGGGTCTACTACGAAACCTGAGCCGACGGCGGCGAAACGGAGACCGGCATGGCAACCACCACGGGCGAGCGGCCCGCTTCCGCGCAGACCAGGAACGTTCCGTGGTACCAGACCGCGCGATGGCGCGGCATGGCCGGACGCGTCGCGGCATTCGCGCTCCTGCTGTTCGTGGCGTTCCTCTTCATCGCGCCGCTCGTGTGGATGCTTTCGACGTCGCTCAAGCCGGCCCAGCAGGTCTTCGAGCTCAACTGGATTCCCGACCCGATCGTCTGGAGCAACTACAAGGATGCGCTCACCAGCGCCCCCTTCGATGTCTATTTCCGCAACACGGCGATCATCACCACCCTCTCCACGCTGGGCTCGGTGATCAGCTCGTCGCTCGTGGCCTATTCCTTCGCCCGCCTGCGCTGGCCGGGTCGCGATCTCTGGTTCGTGCTGGTGCTGGGCACGATGATGCTGCCCGGCGTGGTGACGCTGATCCCGCAGTACATCCTCTTCGCCAAACTGGGATGGGTGAACTCGTTCAGGCCCCTGATCGTGCCGACCTGGCTCGCCACGAACGCGTTCTACGTCTTCCTGCTGCGGCAATTTTTCCGCACCATCCCGATGGAGCTGTCGGAGGCGGCCAAAATCGACGGCGCCAGCGAGCTCCGGATCTGGTGGCAGATCGTCATGCCGCTTTCCCGCCCGGCCCTGGCCGCCGTGACGATCTTCGCCTTCAACGGCGCCTGGGGCGACTACATGGGACCGCTGATTTACCTCAGCACGGAGAGCAAGTACACGCTCCAGCTCGGCCTCACCACCTTCCAGCAGGCGGCGGGCGGCCTCCCGCGATGGGACTGGATGATGGCCGCCAGCCTCGTCGTGATGCTGCCCGTGGCCATCCTGTTCTTCGCCTTCCAGAAGTACTTCATCGAAGGCGTCACCATGACCGGCATCAAGCGCTGACGATGCACCCGGCACCCGGACCGCTCGACGTGCCGCCGGGGATGCCGCTACCGGCGGGGCCACCAGCCTTCGCCGGGTCGGAATCGTGCGTCTCGGACACGCGCTCATACGGAATCCCGGATATCACCCGGGATTCCGTATCACCATCGGCGGCGCTCGTCTGACGACGTGCCTATCGCTCGATCGGGACGGCGATCAGCGACCCCCATTCCGTCCAGGACCCGTCGTAGTTGCGCACATCCTGATACCCCAGCAGCTCGCTCAGCACGAACCATGTGTGCGCGGCGCGCTCGCCGATCCGGCAGTAGGTGATCGTCGGCGTCTCGCCCGTGACGCCCCGATCACCGTACAGCGCGCGCAACTCGGCCGCCGATTTGAACGTGCCGTCCTCGGTCACCACCGTCCCCCACGGGATGTTCGCCGCGCCAGGGATGTGCCCGCCGCGCTGCGCGCCCTCCTGCGGCAGGTTGGCCGGCGCCATCAGCTCGCCGCTGAACTCCTGCGGCGAGCGCACGTCGACCAGCGCGGTGCCGTTCTCTCGCACCGCCGTCTCGATGTCGCCACGATGAGCGCGGAGCCCCGCATCCGGCGTCCGCGCGCGATACGCCGACGTCGCGACGACCGGCGGGTCCGCGACCACCTTCCGCCCCTCGGCGAGCCACTTCGCCCGTCCGCCGTTCATCAGGCGCACGTCGTCATGGCCATAGAGCTTGAAGATCCAGTAGGCGAACGCGGCGAACCAGTTGTGATTGTCGCCGTACAGCACAACCGTCGTGGCGTTGTCGATGCCGGACCTGGACAGCAGCGCTTCCCACTCCGCCTGGGTGGGAATATCGCGCTGCGGCTGGCGCTGGAGGTCGTCCTGCCAGTGCCAGCCGACGGCGCCGGCAATGTGGCCGGTGTCGTAGGCGCTGGTGTCAACGTCCACCTCGATCAGGCGGACCGTGGGGTCCTGGCCGTGGGTGGCGACCCAATCGGTGTCGACCAGCGACTGCGGATAGGCATATCCATTGGCGGTCATCGGTGTTGCTCCTCGTATGTGGGGCATGGGGATCGTCGTGGCAGGGCCCCGGATGCGGACGCGCCGCGGCCGATTGCCTCCTTTCGTGGTCGGGTCGGGAAGGCTGAGCGGATGATCGATCACCCGCGCTCCGCCGTTGACGCCGGCCCGGCGCATGAGGTTGGGAAGAGTCCCGTGATGACCACGGTGCCGGCTCGCGGCATCGCGATGGTGAATCGGATCGAGACGGCGGCGAGCGGCGGCACCCGCTCGCGCAACGGTCTCGTGATGGCGTCCGGACGCCGGTAAGCGGGATACACGCGGGCGTCGCTCGCAGGCGCGGGGAAGCCGGCGTGGCGCCGGATCAGCGACGTGCCGATCCGGCGAGCCCAGTGACGGCCGAGGTCCCAACCAGACCCCCCAGGGGCGGCTCCCTCGCGCAATGCATCCCGGAAACCGGGCGGGGACGATGACAAGTGAGCCCCACTCCATCATGCCGCGCCGCATAGGGCGATGCCATTGGCCGATGGGTGTAGATGTGGGTGTAATCGGCGGATTCACCTCACTCTGGACGACCGTCACGAGGCTCATCGCCCGATCCCGGCATCCCGGCCGGCACCCGACCATAGATCCGGAAGTGGTCTCCGGGTGAGCGTCGCGGGCGCAGACGGCGGCGATTGCATCGTGTCGTCCAGCGCGCAGCCGAGCACCTCGACCAGCGACCACAACGAGATGCCGCATGATGCGCCGCCCGTTTGCATCCGGGCCGCAACTCAGTCATCGACCAGCCCGGCATCGACGGCCATCCTGATCGCGGCGGCGCGGCTGGGCAGCGCCAGACTGGCCAGGATGTTGGTGACATGCCGCTTGACCGTCGACGGGCTGATGAAGAGCTGCTTCGCGATCGCCGGGTTGGTGTGTCCCGCCGCCACCAGGCGCAGGATCTCCATCTCGCGCGGGGTCAGCTTCGCGCCCAAATCCTGTGCCGGGACGGGCGTATCTCGATCGCCAAACGCCGCCTCGGCTTCCCGGCTGGCGGCCAGCAGGCTCCACCGCGATCCGGCCCGCCATGCGTCGTCGAAGCGCTCGTCGCCGAGCGCGCCCCGCGCCGCGCCGATCACCGCGTCCCACGAGGTCGCCTCCCAGCCCGCCCGTATCATCCCCGCCGCTTCGCGGTTGGCGGCGGCCGAGGCCAGCAGTCGTGTCGCGAGCTCCGGGTCGAGCGGCAGGGCGGCGC
>JAEVYR010000288.1 GCA_023392645.1 Chloroflexota bacterium
GTTGGAGGGTGGGCGAAACGGCGTCCCTCCCCGGCTCAGGAGCGGTGCTACTCGCCCTCGACGGTGTTCCAGTTGGCGATGTTCGAGTAGGTGTATTCGAATCCCGCGCCGAGGGCGACGTTTTCCGGACGCAGCCGATTGGAGATCGCGAACGTGTCGGCCGAGCGATTGACCAGCGGGATGACCACCCGGTTGGTGATGATGAGATCGTTCAGCTCGATCAGCAACTCAAATGCCTGCTCGAGACTGGTCGCCTGCTGGAGCTCTTCGAACGTCGCGTCGTATTCCTCGTTTGTCCAGCGCTGCCAGTTGCGTCCCTGCCAGTTGTTCTCCCGCTGGGCGATGTTTTCTGCATCGGGCCCGGTGTACCAGAAGAGCATCAGGCGGATGGGAATTGGGGTACTGTATCCGGCCGCGAACATGTTGACGTCGACATACATGTGGCTGATGTTCTGGTCGTTTCCGGCCGAGCTGTCGAAGAAGATGCCCGAATCGACCTGTTCGAGCTGGACCTTGACGCCGATCGACTCCCAGTTCGACTTGATTACCTGCTGTGTCTTCTGGCGCACCTGGTTCACGGCGGTGGAGAACACCAGGCTCAGCTCGACGCCGTCCTTCTTGCGGACATCGCCGTCCATCACCCAGCCGGCGTCGTCGAGGATCTTCGCGGCCGTATCAGTATCGAAGGTCCAGGACGTGTTCGGTGACTCGATCGACGCGAGTCCGGTCAGGAAGTTCGCCGTTGCGGGTTGTCCTTCACCGTAGAACTGCGTCGAGATGAGCTCGCGATCGACCGCCATGTTGAGCGCCTCGCGGACGGCATCGTCGGTCAGGAACGGGTGTGGCGTGCCATAGTGCGAGCGCTGGCCGTCGACCTCGGTGTCGGGGTCGGAGAAGTTGAATCGCACGTGTTCGACCTGCGTGCCGGGCACGGTGACGACCTGCCCGTTGCCGCTGCTGGCCATCTGCTGGAGCACTTCTGGCTCAACCTGCAACATTGGGGCGAAATCATACTCGCCGGTTTCCAGTACCGCCCGGGCGGCCGAGGCGGCATCGCCGCCGCCCTTGAGGGTGACGGTGGCGAAGAACGGCTTGTTCGGCTCACGGTAATTCGGGTGGGCACTGTACTGGACGGTATCGTTCGGCACGAAGCTGTCGACGACGTACGGTCCGGTGCCGATCGGGGCAGTCAGGAATCCGTCGTTGGGGTTGGCGGGATCGTCATCAAAAGCGTGCGCCGGATAGATGTGCCCGTTGTATCCGCCGGTGAACGGGTCGAACCACGCCGCCGATGGGTTTTTGAAGGCGACTGTGGCGGTGAGGTCGTCGACGACCTCGATGTCCTCGATCACATCCCAGACGGCGAAGGTGACCGTGGAGTTGGATTCTGTCGTCACCCATTGCCAGGTGAACTGGACGTCGCGGGCGGTGAACGGCTCGCCGTCGCTCCAGAGCACATCCGGCATGAGCGTGAAGGTCACGGAGGAAAGATCCTCGGCGAGCTGGCCGTTCTCGACGGAGGGGACCTCGGTGACGAGGTTCGGCAGCAGCGTGCCGTCCTGGTGGAACCGCAGTAGCGGCTCGTTGACGATGTCGGCGGCCAGGTAATCCTTCGTGCCGGTGGACCGATGCCCGTTCAGCACCGTTGGCGCCTGCCACTGGATGATGCGCAGCTCGCCGCCCTCGCCGCGGGTGCGGCCCTCCATGCCAGCATCGGGGATGCCGGTCGTGCCGGCGCTCGGCGTCGCGTCCTGAGCGTAGAAGGCGAAGCCGTTGCGCGAGCCGCCGGCAGCCATGGCCGGGGCGGCGTTGGCCATGAAGCCCGCGATGCCGGGGGTGACGCCGAGGGCGGCGGCGCGGGCCAGAAACTGGCGGCGATCCACCCCGCCTGCCTGAAGCGTGGCGACGAGGTTGCGAAACGGAGTGTTGACATCGTTGATGGCCATCGGGGTCCCTTCGTATGGTGATGGTGAAGCGAATTGCCGCCGGAGCATGGTAGCCAGTGTACAGCCGAGCCCGGCGTTCCTGGCGGCGCGCGCCGGGCGGTACGTCCCGGATGCCAGAGGTGGATGCGAATGGCGAGCGACTCCACCGGCAGGGGCAGTGTCGTTTCTTCCGATTCTCAGGCGTCCTGCCCGGCGCGTTCCAGGGCGAGGATCACGGTGCGCGCCATCGTCGCGATGGCCGGTGCCATCGCATTCTCGTCGATGTCGAAGCGTGGGTGGTGGTGCGACCAGCGGCTGTCCTTTTCGTCGCCGCCGGTGCCGATCCGGAAAAAGCAGCCGGGGCGTTCGAGCAGGAAGTACGAGAAATCCTCGGCGCCCATGCGGGTGGTGCCTTCGAGCAGGATGTCGTCATCGACGACATCGCGCGCCGCATCGCGAACGACCTCGACCATGGCGGCATCGTTATTGAGCGAGGGGTAGCCGCGCGAGTACGTGACGGATGCCGTGGCTCCCATCGCCTCGGCGATGCCGGTGGCGACCTCGGCGATGCGCTTCTCCATCAGGTCACGGGTGGCGGGAGCGAAGGTGCGCACGGTGCCACCGAAGGTGGCGGTGTCGGGAATCACGTTGAGCGCCTCGCCCGCCTTGAACGTGCAGACACTGAGGACCGCCTTGTCGATGGGATCGACTTCGCGCGAGACGAGCGTTTGCAGCGCCGAGACGATTTCCATACCGGCGATGAGCGGATCGGTGCAGGTGTGCGGGTAGGCGCCGTGGCCGCCTTTGCCCTGGATGGTGACGGTGAACGCGTCGGCGGCGGCCATGCTGGGACCGGCGATGGCGCTGATTGTGCCGGCATCCTGGCCAGATGAGGTGTGGAGGGCGAAGACGGCGTCAACGTGCGGGTCTTCCAGCACACCCTGCTCGATCATGCCCTTCGCACCGCCGCCGTTTGCCTCCTCGGACGGCTGGAAGAGCACCTTGACCGTGCCGGCGAACTGGTCGCGCCGGTCCATCAGCAGCCGAGTCACGCCGAGCAGCATCGCCGTGTGGGCGTCGTGGCCGCAGGCGTGCATGACACCATCGTTTCGGGACCTGTACTCGACCTCGTTCTCCTCGTGGATCGGCAGGGCGTCCATGTCGGCGCGCACCAGGACACACCGACCGCTGCCGGGGCCGGAGCCGGTGCCGCGAATCAGGCCAGTGACACCGGTGACGTTGATCTCGGTACGAATGTCCTCGACGCCCAGAGCCGCGAGGCGCTCGGTGACGAACGT
>JAEVYR010000631.1 GCA_023392645.1 Chloroflexota bacterium
GGTCGATGGTGCTGGTCTACCCCACCTTCACGATCCCGTTCTGCACCTGGCTGCTGATGGGCTTCTTCCGGGGCGTGCCGTGGGACATCGAGGAACAGGCGATGATCGACGGCTACAGCCGCATCCAGGCGATCTGGAAAACGGTCATCCCGATCTCGCTTCCCGGCATCCTGACCGTGGTGATTTTCTCGTTCACGTTGACCATGCACGAGTTCGTCTACGCGCTGGCGTTCGTGCAGTCGTCGAGCGAGAAGACGGTCAGCGTCGGGGTGTTCACGGAGCTGATCCGGGGCGACGTCTACTTCTGGCAGTCGCTGATGGCGGCGGCGGCGCTGGTCGCGCTGCCGGTGGCGCTGCTGTACAACTTCTTCCTCGACCGCTTCATCGCCGGCTTCACGCTCGGCGCCGTCAAGGGCTGATACCCGGCCCCGGCGTGACCATCCGACCTTGACGAAGGGGACGCCTCGGGGCGTCCCCTTCGTGCGCTGTGCCGGAGTGACTCGGGACCTCGATGCATCGGCGATGGGACACCACGCGCGAGCGTGCTCCAGCCTCGATATCCCGCGGAATCGCTTCCCAAACGGCGGCGATGGAGTATGCTGCCGGCAGGGATCTGTTCCGTCAACGCATGTCGCCCACGAGGATGATCGATGCCGCCTGCACGCCCGATCGCGCCCCCGCTCGCGCTCCTGCTGCTCTACGCCACCAGCGGGCTCATCTGGGGCGTCTGGATCCAGCGGCTGCCGGTCGTGGCACGCCGGCTCGAGCTGACAAACGCCGATCTCGGCATGGTGCTGCCAGCCTTTCCGATCGGCGCGATCGTGGCCTTCCAGGTCATCTCCATTCTCTCGTCCCGGTTCCAGAGCCGCACCACGCTCGTCGCCTTCGGCCTGCTGCGCGCCGCGGTGTTCCCGCTGCTTGGCCTGGCGACCGACATGGCCACCCTGATGGCGGCGCTGGCGCTGAGCGGCTTCGCCCACGGCGGCCTGGAGGTCTCGCTCAACCGGCAGGGGGTTGCCATCGAGCGCCAGTTGGGCCGCCCGATCCTCGCGCGGGGCGCCGCCGCGAACAGCATCGGCACCCTCGTCAGCGCGGGAGGCATCTGGCTCGGGACCCGCTCCGGACTGCCGTACTTCACACCGTTTTTGATCGCCACCGTCGTCGGGCTGGTCATGTTCGCCGTGTTCGGCCGCTCCCTGATGTCAGATGAGACAACCGCCCACGCCGATCCCGGCGCGCAGCCGGCACGCCGGCGCTGGGTGCCGCCGCCCGCGCTGTGGATGCTGCTGGTGATCGCATTCGTGGCGGAAATCCTGGATGAGACCGTCACCGAGTGGATGAACATCTATCTCGACAACGACATCGAGAGCGGTCCGGCGGTGGCCACGATCGGGTACTCGCTCTACACCTCGGCGCTGCTGGTGGGGCGCCTTGCGGGCGATACCATCTCCCGCTATGTCTCGCCGCCACGGATCCTCCAGGTCGGCGGGTTGGTCGGCGGGGTGGGCATGCTGGTCGGCATCAGCATCAACACCGAGAACGCGATCCTGCTGGCCACCGGCGTGATCGGTCTCGGCACGAGCCTGATCCTGCCGACGATCTTCCGGGTCGCCGGGTCGACGCCGGGCATTCCAAGCACGCAAGCCCTGGCGATGGCGTCGACGACGATCTATCTCGGCTACATGGTGGGGCCCATGATGATCGGGCCGATCTCCGGCGCGATCTCGCTGCGGGCGGCGCTGATCGCCGTCGGGATCCTCTGCTTCCTGATCCCGGTGGTGGCGAGCCTGCCCCGGATGACCGCGCCGGAACCCGCGCCAGCCCGGGAGGAGTTCGCCTGACGGCGAGCTTGCGATCGGCGGCGTGGCGCATGTACAGTGGGCATGGATCGCCGCGCTCGCCGGCCTGTTCCCTCCCACCACCACGCCACTCCGTCACTTCCGTCCATCTCCACTGGTTCGTCTCACCATGCCGCTCGCCGCCCGCCTGCCACGCACGATTCCGTATCACGTCGCCCTCGCCCTCCTCTTCGCCACCAGCGGCGTGATGTGGGGCGTCTGGATCGCGCGCATCCCCGGCGTCTCCTCCAATCTCGAACTCGACCGCGCTGAGCTCGGCCTCGTGCTGCCCGCGTTTTCGATCGGCGCGCTGATCGCCTTCCCGGTGTCGGCGACGATCAGCAGTCGCTTCGGCAGCCGGGTCGCGATCCGCCTCTTCGGCGTGATGCGGGGTCTGCTGTTTCCGTTGCTGGCGCTCGCGCCGAACGGCGTCACCCTGGCGATCGCGCTCGGTCTCGGTGGATTCGCCCACGGCGCGCTCGACGTCGCCCTCAACGCCCAGGGCGTCGAGATCGAACGGCGGATGTCCGGCTCGATCCTCTCCCGCGCGCACGGCTCGTTCAGCCTCGGGGCGCTGATCGGCTCCCTCTCGGTCGGCTTCGCGGCAAGCGCCGGGCTCGATCTCTCGCTCCAGTTCGCCACGCCTGGCGTGCTCGCGATCGCGGTCTTCGCGACGCTGTCGAGCCAATTGCTCGACGACGAGGCCACACCGACGCCGGCAACCGAGCGCCTCGCCACGAAGCGCCGCTGGCGCGGCGTGCGGGTGCCCCCGCGGGCGCTGTGGGCGCTCGGTGCGATCGCGCTGGTGACGGGCATCGCCGACGAGGCGATCGCCGACTGGTCGACCCTCTTCATCCGGCAGGATCTCGGCGCGACGGCGTTCGTCGCCTCGCTCGCCTACTCGATCTACTCGTTCGCGATGCTGGTCGGCCGCTTTTCCGGCGACAGCATCAGCACCCGGCTCGATGCGATGCGCATCCTGCAAATCGCCGGCTCGCTGGGCGCGATCGGGCTCCTGATCGGCACGGTCATGCATACGCCGGCGGCGATGCTGATCGGGATCGCCATCGTCGGGCTCGGGTTCAGCGCCGTCTTTCCGACGCTCTACCGCCTGGCCGGCAACGCGCCCGATATCTCCCGCGCGAGCGGCCTGGCGACGATCGCGACGATCGCCTACCTGGGCTACATGATCGGTCCGATCGTGATCGGGCCGCTCGCCAGCGCGACCTCGCTGCGGGCGGTGCTGATCGGCGTCGGGATCATGTGTTTCGCGATTCCGCTGCTGAGCCGGCCGCCGCGCCAGCCGGAGCACACCGTGGATGAGCCGGTCCCGGAGATCGACCTCGACAACCTGCCCGAGCCGAATCCCCACAGCCTGTAGTCTTGAGATCCGGACGCGCATGATAGGCTGTTCGGGGATCCGATCGCATCGCAACCTGCCCGCCGGGCGGAGGAGACACCATGACGACCTGGAACCGGGACTCGTTCGAGGAGGCCGTGCGGCAGGCCGAGAAAAGCCTGTCGGAGGGCGGCGTACCGATCGGATCTGCGCTGGAACTCGGTGGCACGTTGATCGCCAGCGGGCACAACCGGCGCGTGCAGGACGGCGATCCGATCGCCCACGGCGAGATGTCGTGCCTGCGAGCGGCGGGGCGCCAGCGCAGCTACCGCGACGCCGTGCTCTACACCACGCTGGCGCCATGCGCGATGTGCTCCGGCACGATCATCCAGTTCGGCATCCCGATGGTGGTGGTCGGCGAGGCGGAGACCTTCCCGGGCGAGCTCGACTGGCTGCGCTCCCGCGGCGTCGAGGTGATCGTGCTCGACGATGACCGCTGCAAGGCGCTGATGACGGCGTTCCAGGAGCGCTATCCCGCGGTTTGGGCCGAAGATATCGGAGAGGTATGATCTCGGCCGATCAAGACGACCGGGATCGTTTCGGTTTCGGTGGCGGAAGCGCTCTGGCGGTAGCGCGGCACACCGCGCTGAGGCGATCGGCGTCCTCGATCGCCTCAGCATCCACCACCAGGTGCGGCTTCGCGCCGTCGTAGGGCGATTCCCGGCTCGCATCAGGGAGGAGCGCATCGCCGGCGTCGGTCACCTTCAGGTAGAGCCGGTCATTCGCGATGATGCCGACGAACCGGTCGTCGCAGTAGATGCCGAACTCGCCGAACATCTTCCTGGCGCGAATCGCATTGCCGCGCGATGCCTGCTCGACAATGACGTCCACGGTCGCCTGGTCCGATGCCATCCCTGGCTCCTCTCGCGTAGTGTTCCATTCGCACCAATTCGGACGCGCGACACGCCCGCTGGGCGGCAAAGCGCCCCGGCGCTCGGGTATTATTGTCCTTATGACGAAACGACGACGCCCTTCCCAAACTCCCCCCTCGACCTGCACCGCGATCGTCCTGACTCGCTCGGCCGAGGAAGAAGCCTGGCACGACCTGCAGATCACGATCCGCAAGCGGCGCCTGCGCATTCGCAAGCTCCAGCAGGAAATCCGCCCGCTGGAGGAAGCGCTGGCGCGGTTCGAGCGCAACTACCGCATTCAGCTCGGCGGCCTGCAGGATGAGCTGCGGCGGCTGCGCGCCGAGGTCCACACCCTCGAAAGTCGCACCGAGCGCATTCACGCCCGCATCGCCGCCGATCCAGACGACGAACTGGGCGATCTCTTCACGCCGGAAGAGCTGGAGGAGATCGGCAAGTTCTTCGACTTCGACATCCCCGACTCGTGGGTCGCGCACCACGAGGGCGACGC
>JAEVYR010000313.1 GCA_023392645.1 Chloroflexota bacterium
GACCTGCATGGAAATCGGACACAAAAGCGCCGACATCACCGCCATGTCGGAGGTCGGTCGGCAGGGTGGCAAGCACCGCGAGACCGGCACCCTTGCGCGACAGCAGGAGCGGCTCGGCTGGATCCTGGTCCTGCCGTGCCTGGTTGTGGTGGGCGTGGTCGCCCTCTACCCGCTGTTCGAGACCTTTCGCCTCAGCTTCACCAATACCCGCCTCGCCAGCCCGCGCGAGCCGCGATACGTCGGCTGGGACAACTACCGGGACATCCTGTCGGACGACAAGTTCTGGCATGCAATGCAGAACACCGTCGTATTCACGATCTCCTCCGTGGCGCTGGAAACCGTGCTCGGCATGGTGATCGCGCTCGTGATTCATTCCGAGTTCCGCGGCCGCGGCATCGTGCGCACCTCGATGCTGGTTCCCTGGGCGATCCCGACGGTGGTGTCGGCCTTGCTGTGGCAGTGGATGTACGACTCGCGATACGGGGTGATCAATTCGGTGCTCAAGCAGCTCGGCCTGATGGACGAGCGCAACTTCTTCTCATGGTCGACTGATCCGGGTACCGCGCTCGGCGCGGTGATCGCGGTCGATGTCTGGAAAACGACGCCGTTCATGGCGCTGCTGTTGCTGGCGGGTATGCAGGTGATCCCGGCGGATATTTACGAGGCAGCTCGCGTTGACGGCTCCAACAAGATCCAGCAGTTTTTCCACATGACCCTGCCGCTGCTGAAGCCCGCATTGCTGGTGGCGCTGATCTTCCGCACCCTCGACGCATTCCGTGTGTTCGACATGATCTACGTGCTGAACGCCTACGATCCGTCGACCATGTCGATCGCCGTCTACACCCAGCAGATGCTGATCGGCGCGCAGCGCATCGGTCAGGGCTCGGCTCCGGCCGTGATCATTTTCCTCTGCGTCGGCGTGCTGGAATTCATCTACACCCGGTTGATCAAGGTGGAGGACGCGTAGGATGGCTTCCGTCGCAACCCAACCCAATCACGTTCGCGCCTCCGATGAGGAGCTGAACCAGATCCGGTCGCGCTACCGGAAGAAGTCGAAGTGGACGGCGGGCAGGATCGTCCAGAAGACGCTCTTCTGGCTGCTGATCGTGTTCATCATCATTTACACGCTGTTCCCGTTTTACTGGGCGGTCGTGTCGTCGCTCACCCCCGACAACGACCTCTATGTCTACCCGGTCCACTACTGGCCGACCACGGTGACGTTCGAGCACTACGAGTCGGTGTTCAAGAACGGCGGCTTCATGCGGGCGCTGCTGAACTCGACAATCGTCTCGTTCGGCACGGTGATCCTGGCGCTGTTCTTCGGCACGCTGGCGGCGTACGCGATGGGACGCCTGCGCTGCCGCGGGCGCACGCCGGTGCTCTACCTGATCCTCTCGATGACGATGTTCCCGGCGATCGCGATCGTCGGCTCCCTCTTCCAGTTCATGCAGCGCTTCGACCTGTTCAACACCCTGCAGGGCCTGATCATCGTCTACCTGACGTTCAGCCTGCCGTTCACCGTCTGGGTGCTGACGAACTTCTTCCGGGCGATGCCGCCCGAGCTGGAACAGGCGGCGCTGGTCGATGGCGCGACGCCGTTGCGCGCGCTGTGGGACGTGCTGCTGCCGATGGCGATTCCCGGACTGGTGACGACCGGTCTGCTGGCGTTCATCGGTGCGTGGTCCGAGTTCCTCTTCGCGCTGACCTTCACGCTCGACAACAGCGCCCGCACGGTGCAGGTGGCGATCGCGACCTTCACCGGCAACCAACAATTCGAGCTGCCGTTCGCCAAACGCATGGCGGCGGCGGTGATCGTGACGCTGCCGCTGCTGGTTGGCGTGCTGCTGGTGCAGCGCCGGATCGTCTCCGGGCTCACGGCCGGCGCCGTCAAGGGGTAAACCGCCCCCGGTTCGTGTCGGGCGTAAACCTGGTAGGCCCACCCCACCGTGGGTGGGCACCGACGATTCCGTCAAACGCCGATTCACGACACCAGCAAACGATGTCGACCCGCGGCAGGATGACGATATAGCGACCACCCTGAAAAGGGTTGTCATTTCGACCGGAGTGCCCGAAGGACACGGAGCGGAGAAATCTCTCTCGTGCCGGACTGGCATGTTCGAATGGGAGAGATTTCTCCACGCGCGCCTGGCGGCGCTTGGTCGAAATGACAAACGTTCGTTGCGTGCCGGGGAGGGCGACAGTCAGCTACGCTCCCGCGATGCGGGCGAAGCGGGTCGGCTCGCGCTCCAGCTCCGCCTGCATCCAGGCGGCGTAGACCTCCAGCTTCACGGCCCGCCACTCAGGATCGTCCCAGCGGTTGCGCCGCTCCTCCGGGTCGTCCTTCAGGTCGTAGAGCTCGCCCTCGTCCAGACCCCGGTAGACCGTCATCTTGTAGCGCTCGGTGACGAACGTCCGCAGGTGCACCGCCGTTGGCTGGTGCCGGTTCTCGCAGATCGCCCATGTCCGCGCCTGCTCCGCCTCGCCGCGCCAGACCGCCGCCTGCGAGACGCCCTGCATCGTCCCCGGTACCGGTACGCCGCAGATGTCGAGGAAGGTCTGCGGCAGGTCGACGACGCTCTGGATCGCGTCGCTCGTGCCGCCGGGATTCGCCTGGCCGGGATAGCGGACGATGAACGGCACCCGGATGCCGTCGTCGTAGTGGAACGGACCCTTCGCCGTCAGCCCGTGGTGGCCGAGATAGTGCCCGTGGTCGCTGGTGAAGACGACGACCGTGTCGTCGGCGATGCCGAGCCGGTCGAGCGCGTCGAGGATGCGGCCGATCTGGTCATCCATGAAGCTGCCCATGCCGTAGTAGATCGCCATCCGGCGGCGGAGGTCCTCATCCGACATCAGGTGGCTGGAAAGCCCGTGGCTCTCGAAACCGGATTCCCGCAGGTGTGAGTAGTCCGGACGTTCCTCCTGGGTCATCCGGGTCCACGACACCATGTGCTCCAGCTCGGCGGGGTCGAGCGTGCCCGGCTCCATGTCAGCCGGGTCGTACATCGATGCCCACGGCTCCGGCACCAGGTAGGGCGGGTGCGGATCGTGGAACGACGACCAGATGAAGAACGGCTTCTCTTCGGCGGCGTCGCGCTCGATCGCGGCGATCGTGCGCTCGCCCGTCCACGTTGTGTAGTGGAACTCCTGTGGCAAATCCCACGCGCCCTCGGGCTGGACGAAATCGGGCTCGTACTGGTCTTCGAACTGGGTGAAGTGCTTCTCGTAGTCCGGCAGCCCCTTGTCGCGCATCCAGATGCCGTAGTGCTGGACGACGTGAGATTCGTCGGCGTGGTTTCGGGCGATTTCGATGGTGTCGAAGCCGTACCAGGGCCCGGTGAAGTCCTCCCAGAAGGCGAGGTCCTTCAGCGTCGGCTGCGCCTCGAGCGACGTCTGCTCGGGAATCGACTTCAGCGGCTGGAAGTGCGCCTTGCCGATCAGCGAGGTCCGATAGCCGGCCCGCGAAAACGCCTCGCCGACGGTGGGGACGTCCTCGCCGAGCTTGACGCCGATCGTCCACGCGCCGTGCCAGGCGGGGTACTGCCCGGTGATGATCGACGCTCGCGTCGGCGTGCAGACGGGGGAGGGGACGTAGGCGCGGTCGTAGCGCGTCCCCTCGGAGGCGAGCCGGTCGAGGTTCGGCGTCTGGATCTTGGGGTTGATCGCGCCGAGCGTCGACCAGTGCTGCTGGTCGCTGGTGATGAGCAGGACGTTCTTCGGTGCTGACATGGGACCTCCGGGGATGATGGCTGAAGGAAAGAATGTGTCATTTCGACCGGAGCACCCGAAGGGTGCAGAGTGGAGAAATCTCTTGCGTTCGGGCGTTGCTTCCCGGCAGGCGTGAGATTTCTCCACGCGGGCCTGTCGGCCCTTGGTCGAAATGACAGTTTTCCGTTGGGGCAGTGCAGTGTGCCCTCTCGTTACATCAGCCTATCGCTCCTGCGTCGCGATGTCGTCGGGCCAGCGGAGCTCGACGCCGCGATGCTCAACCAGATGTCGCTGGAAATCCGCCAGCCGCGTTGCGTCGTTGCGAATCGCCCTCGGCGCGACGCCCTGATCGAGCGAAGCCGCCGCCAGTGACCCCGCCACGTCACCGATCAGCCATTCGACCGGGTGCAGCCGGTAGCAACCGTTGGTGATATGCGTCGTGCCGATGTTCTTGCACGCCGGCAGCAGGTTCTCGACCCGTTGCGGGATCAGCGCACCGAGCGGCAGCTCGAACGGGTAACTTGAAACATCGACGTAGGTCCGCTGCGCGGTGGACGGGTGCAGGTCGATCCGGTAGGAGCCGATCCCGACCGAATCGTCGTAGCTGGCGGCGCGATCCTGTCCCGCGCGCGCCTCGACGCCGACATCCTGCTCGGCGATGGTGTATTCCGCCCGTATTCGGCGACTCTCACGGATGTACGGCGCGATCGCGAGCCCGTCCGGGCCGTCGCCGGTGACGTCCGGGCGCAACCGGACCTCCGGATACCCGTAACCGCCATCGTGGCGAGGCGCCTCGGTTTGCATCCAGTGCAGCAGTGACAGGCTGAGCTGGCGGCACTCCCACAGCGCCGTCTCGACCGCGTCGTCGTCCGGACCGATCACCGGCTGGGCGAAGTAGTCGATCATCGGCCAGTTCACCGCGACGATGTCGCCGCCGAAGAAGCCGTCCTCGAACTGCTCCTTCGCCACGATGCGCCGGTAGTGCCAGAGATCCCAGCTTCCTTCGGGACCGAACAGCGGCAGGTGGCGCGTCTCCAGCGTTTCGGGGTGAACGTCGTCCCAGCCGATCAGCGGCCCCGGCCAGAAGTCGGGCTCGACCGCGCGCCACTGCAGGTACATGTCCGGCCGATCGATGACGTTGTCGGTGTCCGGGCTCCAGTCGATGGCGTAGCACCAGGTGATCGCCTGCTGGTCGAGCGGATCGGGATCGCCCGGCAGCGCGTGGAGCTCGCCGGTCTGCGCCTGGCTCTCCGCGCCAATCACGTGCTCGACGTCGCCGAGCGAAAGCAGTTCGCCGGTCTCGGTGGCGTCGATCACGATGTCGGCCCTGACGGTGACCTGATCGCCATCGACGTCGGCGAAGGTGACCGCGTCGATCCGGTCGCCGGTGGTATCGACCGCGATGGGCGACCAGCCCGTTTCGACCCGGATGCGGCCGTTCGCGCGCCACGGCAGCAGCATCGCCTCCAGCACCGCAAGCGAGACACGCGGCTCATGGCAAAGGCCGCTCACAAGCCCCAGACCCGGGTTGAGGCGCTCGATCTGCCTCGCCGCTGTGGTCATGGGATAGGCATCGCGGTAGGTGTCACGAACCATCCGGCGGTAGCGACCGTAGGAAGCGCAGCCGGGGTGATCCTCGATCCAGGGGTGTTCGTCGGGCGGAACGGCCTGGGAGGTCGTCTGACCGCCGATCCACCTGGTCGGCTCGGTGAGCACGACGGATCGGCCGGCCTCCGCGGCGGCCAGCGCGGCCGCGACGCCGCCCAGCCCCGCGCCGGCCACGAGAATGTCGGTCGTGATCTCGGAATGAGTCATGCGGCACCTCTCCGGAGTCAACGCGTAGCGCCGGCTCTGTGCCGGCCTGTAAAGACGGCATGAATATGCCGTCACTCTGAGCGCAGCGAAGAGTGACGTTGAGTCGGGGCGCGTTGGCTCAAACACTCATACATGTTCTGAGCCTCCTCGCGCTACCGCGCCCTGAAATCCTTGACGTCGAGCTGCAGGCGCGAGCGATTTCTCCACGTATTGATGCCGAGAGTCCCGACGATGTCAACCGACCGCGCCTTCAACAGCTCGCGGCTGCGGTGCGCCGCGCCCCAGAACACGCAGTCGAGCGTGCGGTCGCCGTGCAGCACCCGGATCTTGAGATGGTCGTTCGCGCTGCCCATGGTCGCGTATTCGACCATCCGCGCCCCGCGAATCCGGACGTTGGGGATGGCGTTGTCGCGGCCGCACGGCTCCAGCGCCGCCAGCGCGGTGACGGTCTCCTGCGAGATATCGCCAGGCTCCACATCGGCGTCGATTGGCAGCAGCGCCGGCGCCGGAATCTCCGCCTCTCCGGCCAGCACGAGCATCGCCAGCTCCTCGGCGAACTCCTCGAAATGCTCCTGCGTCAGGCTGAGACCGGCCGCGCCGCTGTGGCCGCCGTGCCGGATCAGCAGGTGGTCGAGCTGGGCGAGGTGCGCGGTGATGTCGACGCCGGGAATCGACCGCGCCGATCCCGCGAGCACGCCATCGGCGCACGCCTGGAACAGGATCGCCGGCCGGCCCGACGCTTCGCTGATCTTCGCGGCGACGGTGCCGACCATCCCCGCTGGCCAGTCGGTGCCGCTGGCCATCAGCACCGGCCAGTCGTCCCAGTCGGGGAGGGCGAGGATGCGTTCGACCGCTTGCTCCTCGATCGCCGCCGCGAGTGACTTTCGCTGCCGGTTGACCCGCTCCAGCTCGATCGCGAGCATCTGCGCGCTCGCCGGGTCGTCGGCCATCAGCAGGTCGTAGGCCAGGCGCGGGCTGCCGAGGCGGCCGGCGGCATTGAGGCGCGGCGCGATCGCGAACGAAATGTCTTCGGTCGTCAGCGTCGGCATCGCGCGGCCGGCTTGTTCGTCCAGCGCTCGCAGCCCCGGCCGGATCGACTGGCGCAGCACGGCGACACCGTCCCGGACGATGCTGCGGTTGATGCCGAGCAGCGGCGAAACGTCGGCCACGGTGCCGATCGCGACGAGATCGAGATAGCCACGCTCGGTTTTGGCCGGCGGGTCGGCGATGGTGACGCCGTTGTGCGCCATCGCCGAGACGAGCAGCCACGCGATGCCCACGCCGGTGAGGTCGCGGTAGGCGGGATCGCCGCCGAGCTGCGGCGAGACGACGACGGCATCCTCGGGCGGGTCTCCGGCGATCTGGTGGTGGTCGAGCACGACCACATCCATCCCGGCCTTCCGCGCCGCGCCGACGGCGGCGTGGTCATTGCTGCCGCAATCGACGGCGATCAGCAGCGTCGCGCCGGCCCTCGCCGCGTCACCGACGCCGCGCAGGCTCACGCCATACCCCTCCTCCCGTTCGGGGAGCAGCGTGACGATCCGGTCCGGTCCGAGATGATGGCGCAGGGCACGAGTGAGCAGCGCGGCCGACGTGACGCCGTCGGCGTCGTAGTCGCCGAAGATCGCGACGGTCTCCTCGGCGTCGAGCGCCTGGGTAACACGCTCGGCGGCCTCCTCCATGTTCGGCAGCTCCCACGGCGAAGGCGGGGCGGCCGGCCGGGAGTCGATGAACGCGCGAGCGGCGGCGGGGTCGGTGACGCCGCGCGCGTAGAGCACCCGCGCGACGAGCCGGTTGGCGTGCAGCGCCGCGAGGTCGGCGTCTGCCGGGATGGCGGCCGGCTCGATCCACTCGGGCGTGAGGGTGGCGCGCAGGCGATCGACGGGTCTAGGCATCGTGCATGACTCGCTCTCCGGCAAGGGACGCCATGACTTCGGCGAGGCGATCGCGCTGCGGACGAAGCGAGGAGAGGTCCTCGATTGGTCCGCGATGCCATTTCCCCTTCTTCAGGAGCTGGTCGCCATGCTTGCGCGGGATGACGTGCAGGTGAAAGTGGTCGACACTCTGGCTGACGCGGGTGTTGTAGGCACTGAACGAGCCGTCGGCATCGAAGGCGATCTCGACCGCGCGGTTGACGAGCTGGACGCGCTCGAACAGCGGCCCGAGCAGGTCGGCGGGCAGGTCGATCAGGGTCGGGT
>JAEVYR010000633.1 GCA_023392645.1 Chloroflexota bacterium
CCGCAGGCCTGAGGCGCGCCCGCTTCGTCGCATTCGCCCCCCACGTTGGCAACGTTCGGTGTACCATGCGAACGGTATCCTGCCGGTCCCCGCACCCTGTTCCTCCTCCCGCACACGCTCCCCGAACGACGGGCCGGATTCTTGCATTGGAGCCACACATGTCGACTGTCCCGGAGCGTGGGATCATCATCACCACCGCCGAGCTCGCCACGGAAGGGGCGGAGCGTGTGGTCGATGCCATCGCCAGCACCGGCGCCACCGCCATCGCCACCACTACCGGCGTCGTCGCCCCCGCCGACACCGAGACCGCGCTGCGCGAGCCACCGATCGATGTCGCCGGAAATCGTCGCCAGCTCGATCGTCCCGTCTGGGGCCACGCCAGCCACTGGGTGCACCACTACGTCGCTCATCCGCCCGATCCCGCCCTCTGGCGCGATCTCCCCTGGCCCCTGCCACCGCTCGCGCCGGAAGCCGTCCGGCACGACTACGCCCGTCAGGCCATCGACGCCGCCCGCGGCCAGGGTTTTCGCATCTGGGTCAACTTCGCCCCGTACGCGCTGCCGGGCGGAACCGCGCACCGCGAGGGCATGCCGACCAACGACGAGCTGCGCGTCCGATACCGACCAACCCGCTTCGTCGGCGGCATTCACCCCGAGGGCATCAGTTGGGTCGGCTGCATCAACAATCCGACGGTGCGCCACTATGGCCGCGTCCGGCTGATCGAGCTGCTCCGCCACTACGGCGACATCGACGGCATCGCGCTCGAATGGATCGAGTACCCCGTCTACTTCCTCGAAAAACTCTTCACCTGCTTCTGTGACTACTGCCGCGCCCAGGCCATCGCCATTGGCTACGACTGGGACGAGATCACCTCGGCCGTCCGTATGCTCTGGGACAGCCTCCACGCGATCACCGAGGACCGGCTCCTCGCCATCATCAACTCCGGCGACTGGGGAGACCTGGTGGTCGATCCCGAAGCGATGCGCAACGGCTTCGTCGCCTGGCTCGATTTCAAGGCCGATTCCGTGGCGCTCGCGATCGACGATCTCCGCCAGACCATGGCCGACCACGGTGCCGGGCACCTGGCCATCTCCGCCGCCGAATCCGCCGCGCCGTGGGGGCGCATGTCCGGCGGTGGCTATGCCCAGCCCGATCACGTCGCCACGCAGCGCGTCAAGCTCTACAGCGCGCACTGGTTGATGATGGCCGGCTGGTGGGCCAACACGCTGCTGACCTGGAATCGTGGCTCCGCCCTCACGCCCGATCTCGCCGCTCGCGCCGCGATGTCCCTGTTCGGCACACGCTTCGCCGATGCCCCCGCGGTCCTCGACCCCGAGATGCTGACCATGCCCGCTCCCGGCGAGTCACACAACCTGACCCCGGAGTCGTACACGCACCGGCTCGAAAACGCCATCGCCCTGGACGAGCACCAGGCGCCGATCCAGCCGCTGCTGCATGCCTACCGCCCGCCCGACGAATTCGCCAGCCTGCTGGAAATCATCCGTCCGTTCACCGGCAACGGAACCTGGGTGCACCGCTACGGCTACCTCAGCGACGAAAAGCTCGAAATCCTCCGTCAGGAGTGGTCCCCAGGCTGATCCCACCCTCGCCCGTAGACCCGCGCCCGGGTGCGGGGGTTTGCGCCAACTGGCATGCTGCCGTCGCTCCGCATCTGCATCGGTGGACCCGCCCGGCAATAGCGCGGCAGCCGGCCTTCAGATGAGCGGACCCACCAGGCGTGGCCAGGCCGGAATATCCCGTCTCAGGCACCCTCCGATACGGCACTCGGACCGTCCGTCGACGATCACCCGGCCCACCCGACGCTACGTCGTCACCGCAGGTCGCAGCGCCTCCGGCAGGTAGTCCGCGTGCGCCGCGAACAGCTCGTCCGTCATCGCGCGGATGCGATCGAGCGTCAGCACCGCCCCGGTCAGCGGATCCAGCGCGATCGCCTGGTAGACCGCCGCCCGGTCCCCGGCAAGCGCCGCTCGCACCGCCAGCTCCTGCACGTTCACGTTCGTCCGGTTCAGCGCCGCGCACCCTGCCGGCAGCGGGCCCGCGTGCGTCGGCTGCACGCCGTTCCCGTCGACCAGGCACGCAACCTCGACGCAGCAACCCTCCGGCAGGTTGTCGATCAACCCATTGTTCGGCACATTGCCGTAGATCACCACCGGCGCGCCCGTCTCCATCGCATTGACGATCAGGGCGCCGTACTCCAGCGAGCGATCGAGCTCGCGCAGCAGCTTCTCGCGGACCACATCCGTCTCGGTCGCGAAGTCGCGGGAGCGGCAGACCTCGTAGTAGTCCCAGCGATCCTGGATGAACGACGCGACATGCTCCGGCGTTTTGCGGAACCACGGCGTGTACTCGCTGGCGTGGTGGCTCGACTCGGTGTGGAAGTACCCGAACGTCTCCATGATCGACGTCCGCACCCGCTCGGCGCCGCCCTCGTAGTTGGAGTCGCCCCGATCGGCGCCGCTGTGGTCGCCGGCGTCCCGCGCCAGACCGCCCGCCGCGCCGCGGCGCAGGTGGCGATCGATCATCGTCTCGCGCAGGCGCGGGTAGAGATCCTCGTCGCCGCGCCGGAAGCTGAGGAACCACGCCTGGTGGTTGATGCCGGCGCAGGTGAAGGTCACCTCGTCGTATGGCACGACCAGCGCCCGGGCGAGCATCCGCGACGTCCCCTGCACGCTGTGGCACAACCCGACGACCTTGATCCCCTTCGCCGCGAGATACCAGCAGGCCATCGCCATCGGGTTGGCGTAGTTGATCAGCAGCGCCTCCGGACAGAGCTCGCGCATGTCGGTCGCGATCGCGTCGTAGGCCGGCACCGAGCGGAGGAAGCGAAACACCCCGCCCGGCCCGAGCGTGTCGCCAACGGTCTGGTCGAGTCCGTACCGGCGCGGAATTTCGACATCATGCCGATACGCCTCCAGGCCGCCGACCTGGAAGGTGACGATCACGTAATCGGCGCCGTCAAGCGCCGCTCGCCGGTCGGTCGTCGCGGCGATCTCCGGCGAGAGCCCGTACCGCGCGGCGACCTCCCGCGCGGCCGACGCGGTCACCTCGACGCGGTCGCCGTCGATGGCCATCAGCGCGTACTCGGCGTTTTGCAGGGCCGTGAAGCTGAGCAGATCGCCCATCAGGCGCAACGGGAAGTTCGTTCCACCCGCGCCGATCATGGCGATCTTCGGGCGGCGGTCGGGTGCGGGCATGCAGGCATCCTCTCGTCAGGCGGCGATCCGATCGTCCGCATTACACCCGAGGTCAGCGGGGGCGGCAAGGAAAACGACCGGGCACCACGAACCGCGCGCGCGACGCTGGTCACACGCGCGGGACAGGTCTGACGAGAGGGCCCGGGTGGCTCACCGATGCACGAGTCAGCTTCGCGCCAGTCAAACGCGCACCTTCGGGTGAACGTCCCTTGCGAAAGCCACAGCGCCTGCGCGCCCCTCCGTACGGGTGATGCATCTCGCGACGACCGGATCAGGCCGTCACGGGGAGAGCCGCGACGCCCTACCCGTCGCGCCGCTGATCGGCGTCGTTCTGCTCTCGATGGTCCTCGGCGCCGTCCTTGTCATTCCGGTCGAACGGATCGAGCAGATCCTCGACCGCGCCGGCCAGCCCGCCCTCGTTCACATCCCGGTCCTCGTGCTCGCGGGCCCGTCGCTCGTTCGCTTCGATCTCGCGCTCGACATCCTTGTCGGTCATGCCCCTACCCTCCTGTCAATGAAGCGAAAATGCCGCTCCACCACGGCCGCCAGAAGGTCGGCGTCACGGCGGATATGACGGCGGAGATGCAGGAACCGTGCCAATCGGCGAGCGCGGCCCCGCTGGCGCCCTCATCCCGGAGACCGACCGGCACGCGGGGATGGCAGGGCGACGCCCAAGGCGGCACAATTGCGACACGCGTGATGCCCATGCTGGAACAACGGATCAACCAGGGAAGGGACCTCGTCCATGGACATGCTGGATGGCAAGCACATCGCCGCGGCCAACCTGAACGATTGGCGCAAGCTCGCCCAGGGGCTCCATGCCCGCTACCTGGTTGACGACTTCGGCACCGGCGTGCGATTCGTCGCCGCGGTCGGCGAGGCGGGCGACGCGCTGGGCCACCACCCCCAGGTGTCGATAGGCAAGGGGTACGTCGACTTCAAGCTGGTCAGCGGAGACGCCATCTATCGCGACGACGCGGGCACCGAGCACGTCGTCGAATGGGTGACCCAGCGAGACATCGAGCTTGCGAGAAAAATCACCGAGATCGCCGCGGCCCACGAGATCGACGCCGACCCGGCATCGGTCAGCGTGATCGAGCTCGGTCTGGACACCGCTCGATCCGCGACCATTGCCCCGGTGTGGGCCGTCCTGCTGACCGGCAACGCCGACGCGCAGGGACGCGGGACGCCAGGCGACGAGATCCGGGACGCGACAGGCCGGACACCGAACTTGTGGTTTGGCGACGATAAGGAGGCTGAGCCCTCGAACCAGCGGTTCAGCATCGAGGTGTACGTGGCGCCCGAGGTGCTCGCCCAGCGAATCGAGGCCGCCGTCGCCGCGGGCGGGACCGTCGTCGATGACAGCAACGCGCCCTGGCTCACCGTGATCGCCGATCAGGACGGCAACCGGGGTGTGCTCTGCATCGACGCGTCCGTCGTGAGTGCGGACTGATCCGCGCCCTCCCGCCGGCGCCACGGCGCGATTGCCGCCGAACGACGCGGGAATCGCCCCAAAACGCGGGTACAATGCCGGCCAGACCCACCGCGCCCGATGGCGTCACCCGAAAGGCACGAGCTCGTGGAAGTTCCCACCACCGCGACCGATCTCTGTTACCTTCCCGCCACCGAGCAGCGCGCCCTCCTGCGCCGCCGCGCGATCTCCGCCCGCGAGCTGCTCGACGCCTATCTCTGTCGGATCGAGGACGTCAATCCGACCATCAACGCGATCGTCACGCTCGACCCGGAGGGCGCGATGGCACAGGCACAGGCGGCCGACGACGCCGCCGCTCGCGGCGAGTCGCTCGGCCCGCTCCACGGTCTCGTCGTCGCCCACAAGGACCTGCTGCCGACGAAGGGCATGCGCACCACCTGGGGCAGCCCGATCTACAAGGATTTCGTCCCCGACGAGGACGCCGCCGCGGCCGCCCGGATGCGCGCCGCCGGCGCCATCCGTCTCGGCAAGACGAATGTCCCCGCCATGGGCGCCGGCTCGCACACCTTCAACCCTGTCTTCGGCGCGACCCACAACCCCTACGCTGCCGATCGCACCGTCGGCGGCTCCTCGGGCGGCGCGGCCGCCGCGCTCGCCAGCGGCATGGTCAGCCTCGCCGACGGCAGCGACCTGGGCGGCTCGCTGCGCAACCCGGCCTCGTTCTGCAACGTGGTGGGCCTGCGGCCCACCCCCGGCCGGGTCCCGGTGGTGTCCGACGTCAACGCCTGGTACACGCTGTCGGTCCTCGGGCCGATGGCCCGCACGGTCGAGGACGTCACGCTGATGCTGGGCGCGGTCGCC
>JAEVYR010000335.1 GCA_023392645.1 Chloroflexota bacterium
GCCGACATCATCGCGTCGAGCGTTTCGCGGTCGATGTGGTTCTGGAAAAGCGCCTCGTCGAGCACCTCATCCCAGCCGCGCCGCTCTGACAGCGTCAGGTGCTGCCCCTTGACGCCGTTCAGCGAAGCGGCGAGCGGGGTCTCCCACTGCTTCCAGGCGGCGATTTCCGCCTCGTAAGCACGCTGCCGCACGCCCCGATCCGGGTCGTTTTCGAGGTTACGGACCTCGGTCATCGCCAGCATCTCGGGGTGGCCCGGCGTCTTTTCGACCTCGACCATGATTTGCGAGCTGATGTCCGCGTGCAGCTTGCCCCACGCGTGCCCGCCGGAAATCGCCATCTGGCTGGCGAGATCTTCTTCCGGCTGCGCCAGCAGGTGCTCGGCTTCGATCTTGGCCTGGCGCACCATGTAGGCGTGGTCCGCCGCCACATCGGACGCCGCGATGAGCGCCTCGCTGTCGAGGCTGCCGACCCAGGCGGTGTAGCGCGATGCCACCATCGCGTGCCGCGCCAGGAAGATGCGCAGCTCGCTCTCGCGAGCGTTGGCGGTCGCGTTCCGGGAATCGACGGTGGTGTATCCGGCGACGAAGGCGCGAACGGTGTTGCCCTGCTCAAGGAGGTCGTTGATCCGGTTGGTGAGCGAGTCGAAGGTCGCGACCGTGGCGTCGTCGATCGTCGCGCCGTGCTCGAGGTGGCCCACGGCGGTTTCGAGATCGGCGAGCTTCCGCTTCACCTCATCGACCGCGGCGGCGAACGCCGGCGACTCGAGATCGGGGTAGATGGTGGAGAGGTCCCAATGCGGGAGGTGCGCGGTCGTGGTGGCCAAGACGATGTTCTCCTTTGAACGCATGGCAAGGCGGGTTTTCGACCACGAAAGTGTGCCACACGCCGGACGCCGCGGATGTGCCGCGTCGCCGGGGATGCGGGTGGTGTCAATGGATCGCCGATCGCCGGGGTCACCAGGTGTAGCTTCGCAGCCGGTTCGGCTCCAGCACGGTCACCTGCGTCCCGTCGACCGCGATCAGCCCGAGCGACTCGAATCCGCGCAGGGCCCGGTTCAGCGTCGAGCGGGTGGTGCCGAGCTCGGCGGCCAGCTCGCCCTGGCTCGATCGCAAGGCGACGACCGCCCCCGCCGCGATCTCGCCGTCGCCGGACCCGCCGGCCTGGCGCAGCAGCCATTTTGCGAGGCGACCGGGGACGTCGAGACCGATCATGTCGGCGTGGCGCGCGTTCCCGTGCCGGACGAGCGCCGCGAGGGCGCGCAACAGCCCCTCCATGGCGGCCGGCTCGCGCCGCAGTACATCCATAAACACCATCCGGGGAATGAGCCGGACCGTGACATCACGCTGCGCGGTCACGGTGGCGTCACGCGGCGCGCCGTCCAGAAGCGCCAGCTCGCCCAGCGCCGACGGCGCATCCATCACCGCCAGCACCGCCTCGTCGCCGCTGGCCAGCAGCCGGGAGACGCGCAGGCTGCCGGACTCCAGCACGATCAGGCTCTCGCCGGGATCGCCCTCGTTGCAGAGAATCTGCCCCTGCGGGTAGTGGCGCACCAGCGACGACCGGGACAGCTCATCGAGCACGGCCGGGGATAGATGCTCGAACAGGGACACCGTCGCCAGCTGGTGCCCGGTGTCACGCGATGCGCTCACCGCTCCACTCCTCGATCGCGTCGCTCGACGGCATCTCGGCCCGCGCCGAGTATCGCGCCGTACAGGCGCGCCGTTCCCGGCGGGACCGCGCGGATCGCTGGCCGCCCGTGATGGGATTGTCGTCGGGAACCGCTTTCCGACGCGGAATCACACCACGCGTGATCATCACCTCCGCCGAAGCTGGCTTCGGCCCCTCCGCCTGCTGATGGGAGCCGGGTATCGCCGCCGGGTAGCCTCTTCCCATCGCCGGACCGGAGCGCGCGAAGCCATCTGCACCGGGCGCTCGCCGATGTGCCGCGCCGCGTCAACCTTCGACAACGTGAACGTGCTCCTCGGCCAGCAGCTCCGCGACAACCTCGTCCAGCGGCGCCGTCATGCCTGCTGTCCACGCCGTTCGGAAGGTGTCCTCGTCGAGCACTGCTCGCGTCCGCGCGACGTGTTCCTGGTACTCGTCCAGGAAGTTGCTGGTGTCGGGTTCCATGGCGTTGTCGCCCACGCGGAGGAACGCCGCCACCGTGCCCATCAGCCGCGCCGCAGGTTCCCAGCGTTCGGCAGCGACCTCCGTCATCGCCAGCCCCATCAAGGTCGACATGATGACGCCGGACAGGTGCCCGCGCCACCCGTCTCGCAGGCTGCGCGTATAGAGTTGCGCCGCCCGCGGCAGGTCGCCATCCCATCGCGCGATATCGCCGTAGGTCGCCATCACGGTTGCCGCCGTGGGACCGGACCGATGCTCGACCAGGGAGAACGCCTCTCGTATGGCCGGGCGGCCGAGCTCGGCATTGCCGCCATGGCCGAGCGCGAGTACCGCGAGATTGTTGAGGCACGCCGCCAGCACAAATGTACTCCCGGCCGACCTCGCCAGCTCGACCGCGTCGAGCTGCATGGGGAGCGCCACCTCGAATCCGGCCGTCATGCCCACGATTCCCGCCATCACCGAGCGTGAGAATGCCACCTCCGCGAGTTTCCCGGCACGCGAGTACAGCTCAGTGGCCGTCTCCAGGCGATTCATCGCGCCGTCGAGATCGCCGAACGCCTCCAGGAAGAGGCCGCTGACCCGCAGGGTCCGGGCAATGTCCTCAACCTCCATCTCCGACCGATCGAGCGCCAGCACGCGCTCGATCCAGTCGTGCCCCTCACGATAGTGGCACCGCCATTGCCAGAAGCGACCCGCGTAGCCGCCGATCCCGGCCGCCGTCGCGGGGTCGTGCTCCAGCGTCCAGGCGAGCGCCGAGCGGAGGTTGTCCTGCTCGGCATCGACGCGACCGAGCCAATCCGCGAACTCCAGGCTGTCCATCTCGTAGCGGTATTCCGAGACGATTGCGTGAATCCAGGCGGCATGGCGGTGCCGCGCCTCATGGATCTCGCCGGCGTCGGCCAACCGTTCGAGGCCGAATTCGCGGATCGTCTCGAACATGGAAAACCGCGGCTCGCCTGCATCCTCGTCCTGGCGCAGCAGGCTGTGGTCAACCAGTCGCTCGATGCCGTCAAGCACATCGAGCACGTCGAGATCGTCGCTCTCGCCGACCATCACCTGCTC
>JAEVYR010000347.1 GCA_023392645.1 Chloroflexota bacterium
GACTCGATAGCTACGCCGGGCGGGCGTCCGTCTTTCCGGCGGGGTCGGCGTCCGACGGGGTTGGCGCGGGAGGTGGCGGCGCCTCGCCGGCGACTTCGGACATGCGCTCCTCGGTCGGCAGGAACCACGCCGCCGCGATGGCGACCAGGACGATCAGCGGCAGCGTCCGCATCGCGTTCTGCAGTCCGATGCGGTCCGCCAGCATGCCGAACAGCGGTGCGCTGATCGCTCCGGCGATGAAACTCAGGCCCAGGATCAACCCCGAGGCGACCCCCGCCCGGCCGACCATGAGCTGCTGCGCCATCACCAGCAGCAGCGGCGCGGTCGACGCCGCCAGCAGGCCGATCAGCGCGCCCCAGATGAATGCCTGCCAGCCGGGGAACTCGGCGAAGAGCCAGACCGCCGGGATGCTCGCGACGAGCGTCACCAGGATCACGTTGCGGCGGCCGAAGCGGTCGGCGAGCTGGCCGGCGCCGATTGCGCCGATCGCGCTGGCCAGCACCACGGTCGTCGCCAGCATGGCGTAGAAGGTGGCGCTGTAGCCGAGGCTTTCGTACCAGATCGGGATGAAGTTCTGTACGCCGACGATCGGCACCATGCGCAGCATCATCACGAGGATCACGATGCTGATCAGCCCGAGCGCCAGGGGCGGCTTCTCGGCCGCGGAGGCGCGCCGGCGCGAGCCGGTGGTGGCGATGTCGCGCATGTTCGCCAGCAGGTAGAGCGAGATGACGATCCCCGGCAGGATCATCGCCACGGTGCCCTTCATGCCAAAGAGGCCGAAGACCAGCGCGCCGACCAGCGGTCCGAGCGCGAAGCCGAAGGTGCCGCCGGTGACGTAGACCGACATCGCGCTGTTGCGCTGCCGCGCCGGGATCACGGCGCTGGCGTTGAGCGCGCCGAGCGGATGGAACGCGCCGGAGCCGAAACCGGCCAGCGCCGCCAGCACCAGCAGCATGTTGAAGCTGCTGGCGAAGCCGATCGACGCGAACAGCAGCGCCGTCCACGCCAGCGTCAGCCCGGTGAAGCGCGTGCCGAAGGTGTCGGCGATCCAGCCGAAGACCGGTTGCGACAGCGACGAGACGCCGGTGTAGGCGAGGGCGACGAGGCCGACGGTCTTGAGGTCGATCTCGAACCTGGCGGTGAGCAGGGGGTAGAGGAGCGGCAGCATGCCGCCATACATGTCGATGGTGAAATGCCCGGCCATCAGCAGCACCAGGGGCCGGTTGCGGAACACTGCGAGCTTCGAGGGAGCGGCGTCGGCCATCCGGGAGATCCTTGCGTCGAAGATGAGGAGCCGGGGGATCGGCGATCCCGGCGCGGACGCTGGCCTGCCGATGAGGATCCCACGTTCTTGTACCCGCGGTTGGCGGACCGGTCAAGACACGCGTGTTTGCGCGGGCACCGGCGCCACTCTACAATATATGTCGACCGCGCGAGGGATGGGCTCCCCATCCCCGTTTCTGATGCGCGCCCTCACGATGCTCAACCCAGGAGACTGATCTCGCATGGCACAGGATTCCGGCACACCGCGGCTCAACAGCGACGATATCGCCGTCCTTCTCAAGGCGCTCCGTGAAGGCGGCCGCCCGATGACGACCGCGGAGCTGGTCGAGGTGCTGCGCGCCGCGTCCCGCTGATCTTCGAGGGACGCACGTCCATACAGAGAGGAGCGCCACACCTATGGTGGCCGAACAGACAACACCCGACATTGCCTGGCAGGGCCAGAAGGCCGAGCAGGAGCTCGCCAGCCGCGCCTTCGAGCTGATCCGCGCCCACGGCATGTTCGTTTCCGATTACGCGCCGATCCGGGTGACGCTGGCGTCGCTCGCCGAGGCGCTCGATGCCGATGCCGAAACGGTGCGCGCGGCGATCGACACCAACTCCCAGGTGTTCGCGATCGAGCAGCGCGACGACGTCACGCTGGTCGTCTCCACCCGGTTGGGTCACCCGCCAATTGAGATGGTGATCGACACCGCCCACAGCTTCAAGGAGCGGTTGCTGACGCCGGAGCCGGCGCCGGAGCGGCCGCTGCGGACCGAAAAGCCGGCCGCCGAGATGCCGTATCACTCGGAGGTGGAAGAGGCGATCGAGGAGGCTGAGGAAGAGGAGCAGGCGATCGACGCCGAGCTCCGCGCCGAGGGCGTCGCAGTCGACTCGGGCATGACGGTGACCTTCGCCAGCGAGGATGATCGCCGGCAGCTGGAGGAGGCCCGCGAAGCGGCCGCCGCCGAGCGCGCCGCCGCGATGAAGCCCGAGCGGGCCGAGGAGGCTGCCGAGACCGAAGCTCCCGAGGTCGAGGTGGCCGCCGAAGCCGAAGCTGAGCCGGCGGTTGTGGCCGAGCCGGAGCCCGAGGTTGTCGAGGCTGAGGTCGAGGTCGAAACGCCGGAAACCGAGATGGCCGCCGAGGCGGAGGAAGAAGCCGAGGTCGAGGTCGAAACGCCGGAGGCCGAGCCAGTTGCCGAGGTGGAGGTCGTCGAGGCCGCGCCGGAGCCGGTGGTGGAGGAGCCGGTGGTCGAAGAGGCGCCGGCGCCCGCCGTCGTGCTGACCGATCTGGGCGAATTCGACGACGATGCGGTGGCGGCGGCGATCGCCAGTACGCTGGAGGACGACAGTCGCTTCGCCAGCTTCGGCGGCCGCTGGATGGCCGAGGATCGGGTCGATCGCCTGAGCCGCGGTAACCTCCGGAGCCTGGCCGACTACATCAACGAGCAGGAGCAGCCGCTCACCGACGATGTGCTGGTGCAGGACGTGCTCGGCGTCCGCCGAAGCGCCGGCAATTTCGACGCGGCCCGGTTCTCGATGAACTACCGGCTCTCGTCGGAGCGAAATTTCGAGTTCCTCGGCACGCGCGACCAGCCGTTCTGGGGGACCACTGACCTGCCGTCGATCGGCACCACCCGCCGCAAGGCCGCAGATATCGGCACCGACTACCGGTTCCTGGTGGACGAGGCGCCGGAGGGCTCGGTCGAGCCGCGCTCGGCCGCCGCGATCGAGCACACCCTCTCGTTCTACGAGTTCACCTACGGCCTGTTGCCGCTCGATGCGAAGCTGCAGTCGTTGCTGCCGGCGCCGATGATGCCGGACCAGCGCTCGGCGGTGCTGATGGTCGAGATCCCGCAGTTCGAGAACTCGGTCTATCTCGTCGAGGTGCGGTACCCGACCCACAACCGGGGTGGCTTCATCCTCGGGCTCGATGACTTCTACGAGGAGAAGCTCGTGCCCGGCGCGATGCTCTCGATCTCGGCCACCGACAACGACGGTCAGTACAAGATCGAGTACCTCGAGGACACCGAGCAGCAGGATCGCTTCCTCGAGCTCGACGATCGCCGCGCGGCGAAGTACGTCTTCCGCCCGCTCAGCTACGACACGGCCGTCGATCCCGACTGGCTCGTGACCGAGGACCGGTTCCCGCAGCTCGGCAACGACAAGCCGCTGCCCGACAAGCAGCGCCGCCATCTGGAGCAGGTGGTCGAGGCGACCTTCAAGCGAATCGGCGAAGACGACGACGGCAAGCTGATCGCGTCGTTCATCGACGTGCTCGTGGCCGCCAACGTCGAGCGACCGGTCTCCGAGACGCTGCTGCGCTCGACGATCGAGGATATGGACTCGGTGACCGAGGACCAGGGCATCCTGACCTATGACGCAAAGGCCTGATGACGAGCTGGATCTCGATCACATCCGCGTATTCCACCCCGAAGAGGACGTGGACGACCTGGATGCGGACGAGATCGAGGACGAGCCGAAACCCGCGCTCGACGCGGTGACCGCCGCTCTGCTCCGGGGGGACTACCCCCGGAGCACGCTGGTCGGGCTGTCCGACCTCACCGCGCGCGAAGCCGGCACCTTCAAGCTGGCGTGGGCCGGGGTCGACGACGAGGTGCGCGAGGCGGTCGTGAGCGAGCTCAACGATCTTGCCGAGGAGCGTCTCGACTACCGGTTCGACCGCGCCTTGCTGGCGATGCTCGACGATCCGGACGCGGTCGTACGCCAGCGCGCGATTTCCGGCCTCTGGGAACACGAGGACCAGCGCTTCGCGGCCACGCTGGCGGCGATACTGGAGAGCGACGATTCGGAAGACGTCCGGGCAGAGGCGGCGCGCGGGCTGGGCCGTTTCGCCGAGATGGCCGAGTTGGGCGATCTCGAGCCGGAGCTGGCCGACCGCGTCACCTCGACGTTGCTGGCGACGCTGGCCGAGCCGACGGAGTCGATGCACGTGCGGGGGCGGGCGCTCGAATCGGCGGCGATCCTGACGGGCAACGCCGCCGTGCTGGAGGCCATCGACGACTTCTTCGACGAGGACGATACCGGTTTCCGGGCGACCGCGATTTACGCCATGGGTCGCAGCCTGCAGGGCCGGTTCCTGCCCACGATCCTGAACGAGACCAGCAGCGACGACGCGGAGATCCGCTATGAGGCGGCTCGCGCGGCCGGATACCTCGGCGATACCGAGGCGCTGCCTGTGCTGTCGGAGCTGGCGCGGGACGAGGATGCCGAGGTTCGTCAGGCGGCGATCAACGCGATGGGCGAGATCGGCGGCACGGCGGCGACGCGCTACCTGCGGCGGCTGGCCGAGGAGGCGTCCGAGGCGGAGATCGAGCTGATCGAGGCCGCGCTGGAGGACGCCTCGATCGTGAGCGACCCGCTGCTGCTCGACGACGACGCGACCTGAGACGCGGTGCCACGCCTGGCGGCGGCCGTTCGTCCTATGTCGCGACCCAGGCACCACGATGCC
>JAEVYR010000377.1 GCA_023392645.1 Chloroflexota bacterium
CTGTGTGATGGCGCACCCCGGGCGGCCCGATCTCGGTCCGGCGATGACGGCGGAGACGCTGGAAAAGCTGCTGGGCGATGCGCCCGTCGACGGGCTGGAGTGCCACTACCGCACCTATACCGACCGCGACACGGCGAAGTTCCGCTCGCTGGCCGGCATGCACGGGCTGCTGACCTCGGCCGGGTCGGATTCGCACGGGCCGGGCATCCCTGTCTGGCCGAGACCGTTCCGCGCGGTGTGGGCGAAGGCGTTGATGGAGCGGCTCGGCGTCGCGGTCGACGACCCGCTCTCCGGCCCGGTGTGGGCGCCGGGCATGGATCCGGCCGCGCGCAAGCCGGCGAAGACGCACCGGCACCGCAACCGCCGGCATCGCACGGGTCTCGGCCCCTTCTGGCGTCGCCGCCGGGCGTGACGATCCGGTCTGGCTTGTCGTCGTGGCTGCCGGTGATCGCGCCTTGCACACAGGAAGCGATTGTCATTTCGACCAAGCGCCATAAGGCGCGCGTGGAGAAATCTCTGCCATTCGGGCGCCGCGACGTGGCGAGGGAGAGATTTCTCCACTTCGTGCGCTTTGCGCACCTCGGTCGAAATGACAGCCACTTCGTGGTTGTCGCGCGGTCTGGCTACCGCCCCAGGGCGAGACCCTCGGCGCGGGAGTCGGAGCCGCCGACGAGGGCGCCGGTTTCCGGGTCGCGAGCGATGAGCTGCGCCGCGCCGACGCCCGACCAGGCCGCTTCCACCTTGACGTTGTGCCCCTTCGCCGCCAGCGCTTCGCGAGTGGCCTCGCCGTAGCGCTCCTCCATGCGCAGCTCGAACGGGTTGTCGACGTTGGCGGGGTCGGTGCCGGGCCAGCTCGTCCAGCGTGGCAGGTCGACCGCCTGCTGCACGTCCATGCCGCCGTCGATCAGCGCCGAGATCGCCTGCAGGTTCCACTGTGGTTGTCCGTCGCCGCCCGGCGTGCCGCCGACGACCACCGGCCGGCCGTCGGGATCATCGATCAGGTAGCAATTGAGCGTGTGCATCGTCTTCTTGCCCGGCGCAAAGTAGTTCGGGTGTCCCGTGACGAGCGAGAAGCCGCGGCCGACACGATTGTTCATCACCGCGCCGGTGCCGCCGGCCACCACGCCGCTGCCGAAGTCGCTGCTGACCGTCTGGATCAGCGAGACCATCATGCCGTCGGCGTCCGCCGTGCAGAGGTAGGTGGTGTCCCCGTCGGACAGCTCGCCGTGGGGCACGTCCGTCGCCGCCTTGTCCGGGTCGATCAGGTCGTAGCGGCGCTTTGCCCATTCCTTCGAGAGCAGCCGATCGAGCTGCACGTCATAGAACTTCGGATCGGCCACGTGACCGAGCCGATCGGCGAAGGCGAGCTTCTTGGCCTCGACCATCAGGTGGATCGCGTCGGCGTCGATTGGATCGACGTCGTCCGCGAACTCGACGATGTTGAGCTCCTTGAGCAGGATCAACCCCTGGCTCGGCAGGCAGGTCTGATGCACCGTGTATCCGCGATAGGTGGTCGAAATCGGCGCGGTGACATCGGTCTCATGCTCGGCGAAGTCCTCGGCGCTGAGCAGCGCACCCTGATCGGAGAGATAGGCGAGCATCTCCTTCGCGATCTTGCCGCGATAAAACGTCTCGGTGCCGTCGCGGCCGATCGCTTCCAGCGTGTTGGCGAGGTCGGTCTGGACCAGCTTGTCCCCCGGCCGGAGGGGTTGGCCGTCGCGGAGGAAGATCGCGGTGGCAGCCGGATCCTTGCGCAGCATCTCCGCGGCGTTGGCGATCGCGCCGGCCCCGTGTGGCAGCAGCGCGAAGCCGTTGCGAGCCAGGTCGATGGCCGGCTCCGCCACCTGTGCGAACGACATCGTGCCCCAGCGCTCCAGCAGCGTGCGGTAGGCGTCGACCATGCCGGGGACCGAGATCGACAGCGGCCCGCGATTGGGCATCTTGCGGCCGGCGCGGTCGCCGGCGTCGAGCATGATGTCGTCGGTGGCGGCGCGCGGCGAAATGCCGCTGCCCATCACCGACTCGGTCTTGCCGGTGCGCGGGTCGTGCAGCACCGCGAAGAGGTCACCGCCGAGCCCGCACATCTCGGGCATCACGACGGCCGCGGCGAGCCCGCAGGCGACCGCGACGTCGGCGGCGTTGCCGCCCTGCCGCTGGATCTCCGCCCCGGCGGCGCCGGTGAGCGGGTGCGCGGCGGCGATCATGCTGTCGCGGCCCCAGGTCGGCCCGGAGCGGCGGGTCTCCCAGACGGGCGTCGGTGTGCGGGTCTCGAATCCGAGCATGTCATCTGTCCCTTCGGCGAGTCGTTGCATCAACATGCGATCATCATGCCAATGAATCGTGATGTTGGCGACCCCGGCGACTGGAGTGATGTATGCGCGCACCCGACGCGGTGCTTGAAATGGATTCGCTGACCAAGCGATACGGACCCATTCTCGCGCTTGACGATGTGACGATGACCGTGCCGCGCGGGACGATATTCGGCTTCCTCGGTCCCAACGGCGCCGGCAAGACTACGCTGATCCGGATCGTGATGGGGTTCATGCGGGCCACCTCTGGCCACGCCCGGATGTTCGGACACGACGCCTGGAGCGATGGCGTGCGGGCGCGGGAGCGCGTGGGCTACCTCGTGACCGCCGATGGGCTCTATCCCGACCTGACTGGATACCAGCAGCTTGACTACGCCGCCACGATCAGCGGCCGTCCGCCGGAATGGCGCGGTCGCATTCTCGACGCGCTGGAGCTGGACGATGCTGCGCTGCGGCGTGCGCTTCGCACCTATTCCAAGGGCATGCGGCAGAAGCTGGCGCTGACCGCGGCCGCGCAAAACCGGCCGGAGCTGCTGGTGCTCGACGAGCCCACCGATGGGCTCGATCCGCTCATTCAGCGCAACTTCGAAGAGATGTTGCGATCCTTCCGTGATGACGGCACGACGGTATTCATGTCGTCACATGACCTCGGCGAGGTCGAGCGCACCTGCGATCAGGTCGCCGTGGTGCGATCGGGCAAGCTCATTGCCGCAGGTGCGATGGACTCGCTGAAGCAGCGCTACGCGCAGCGCGTCGAGGTCGATTTCGACGGCGCCGTGCCGGATGGAATCGATGCCGTGGCCGGCGTGGAGATCGTGCATCGCACCGAGCATGGCGTCGAGATGCGGCTCGATCACGATATCAACCCGCTTCTCGGGTATCTCGCCGCACACCCGGTGCGGCGGATGGAGGTGCGCCCGCCGGAGCTTCAGGAGGTCTTTCTGAGCTTCTACGAGCGTGGAAACGGCGCCGGCGCCGAGGGAGGGCGCGGCTGATGCTCGTCGCGATGGTGCGCCGCCTGCTCCGACAGGGGCTGGCCGGCACGGCAATGCTGCTGCTCGGCATCGTGGTCTTCCAGTTCATCTACCCGTACATCACCGACTCGCTCGGTGGCGAGGAGGGGTTGGAGAACCTCGTCAGCCAGTTGCCGCCATCGATGCAGGCGCTGGCGCAAATGAGCCCCGAATTTCTCGCCATGAGCGGCACCGCCGGCTTCCTCGCGCGAGGCTATGACCACCCGGTGTATCTCGTGCTGTCGATTGCGGCGATGGTGGCGTTCACCGGCCGGGCGATCGGTGGCGAGGTCGGCGCCGGCACGCTGGCGCTCTCGCTGTCTCGCCCGATCCCGCGCTGGCGAATCTACCTTGCCCGCGTCCTGGGCGTCGGAGCGATTTGCGTCGCCTTCGGCGCGGCGGGGCCGATCGCGACCTGGATCGGCGTTTCGGTCTCCGGGCTGGCGGCCGACTTGCCGGCGTCGAACCTCGTGGCGATGGCGGTGCTGGGGATGCTCTTCACCTGGGCGATCGGCGGGCTGACACTGATGGTGTCGGCCCGATCGAGCTCGACCGGACAGGTGGTCGGCTGGGCGACGGGCTACCTGGTCATCGCGTACTTCGTCGATGTGTTCGCCGAGCTGTGGTCGGTGCTGGAGCCGGTCCGTCCGCTCAGCCTGTTTCGCTGGTTCGACACGTCGGCGACGATGGTCGACGGCCGGGTGCCGGTCGATTCGGCAGTGGTGCTCGGCGGCGTCGGGCTGGTCGCGATGGTGGCCGGCTGGATCGTCTTCCGGCAGCGAGACTTCATAGTGTGAAGGGCATGGGCCGAGAGTCGACCACCTTGGAAGGACCCCGGCCGATACGGGCGACGTTCATTCCTCGCATGCTGCGAAAGCTGTCATCTCGACCAGGCGCCGGCAAGCGCGCGCGGAGAAATCCCTCCTTCGAGCGCTGCAACCCGGCACGGAAGACATTTCTCGCCGTCGCCCGCTTCGCGGGCTGCACGCGAAACGACAGGATACGTTGGGACGAGTCAACAGCCACTCGCTACATCC
>JAEVYR010000383.1 GCA_023392645.1 Chloroflexota bacterium
GTGTGGCCCCCAGCTCCCGCAGGTCGCCGACGACCTGCTGGATGAGCTGCTGCCCGGCGAGCGTTACATGTTCAGCCGCGCGGTAGTCGTTGAACGTGCCGCCGCCGAAGCCGAGATATCCGTAGAACGAATTGATGAGGATCTTGAAGCTGGCTTGCAGGCTGTCCCAGGTGGCGCGCGCTTCACCGTCTGTCTCGCGAACTCGTCGCTTCGCCTCGATTCTGCGTCGCGTGAGATCTTCGAGCAGCAGCGGAAACGCCCGCAGGACATCCCGCTCCGAGGCGATGCCTTCGCGCAGCATGATCGAGGGATAGAGACTTTCGACGTCGGATTTGACGACGGGCCCGAACGTGCCGCTGGCGACAAGCTCGACGTAGCCTCCGGGGTAGGGTCGTCCCGGCTCGGGGCGCGGCATGCTGTGCCCCGCGGCGAGGTAGCAGCGCAACATAAGGTCGTCGATCTTCCGGCCGGTGCCGGTGATGGCGCAGCGCTGGTATGTCATCGGCAGCATCTGCGTTTGGTAGAACTCGGTTGGCATGATCACGCGGGAGAGCGTATCGACGTCGCGAACGTCGTCGAGCGCGTAGGCCGCGAGCGTCTCGCGCGCGACATCCCCCTCGCGCCACATCTCGGCGATCGTGGTGCGGTCGACGAACGTGCGATCCTCGCGCTCCAGCTCCATCTCGCGAATGACGTCTTTCAGGCCATAGCGGCTCAGCTTGCCGGCTACGTCGAATCGCTGAATTTGCGTGTAGGTGTCGATGACATGGCGACCGTGGATGAAGACCGAGACCTGCCCGCGATTGCCGTCGACCAGCCGGGGGATCGATCGGTTCCGGCCCAGAGGCAGATCGGCGCCGACCTTCGTCGCCCTGTGGATCAGATAGGGGAAGTCGAACCTACCGACGTTGTGCCCCTCGATCACGTCGGGATCGAGTTTCTGCACGAGCCGGCAGAAGTCGTCGATCAGGTCGGCTTCGGTGCCATCCCTGACCAGCACCTCCTCGATGTTGCCTTGCCGGACCGAGATCATGATGATGCCCGCCTCCGGCGCGGCGGGGTCGAGCGATAGTGTCTCCAGGTCGATCTGCATTCGGCGCAGGGCGCTGTATTCCATCCCCTTGAAGAGGGTCAACCCGGCGCGCATCTGGTATTGTGCCGTCAGCGATCCCGGACCGAGGAAACTGGAGCGATCCCACCCATCGCGGCTGGCGATCGATCGGTAGGCCTCCCACGAGGCGAAGGTGACGAGGAACTTCCAGGGGTGCTCGCCGCGCAGCTCGGTAATCTCGGCGTCGCCACGGCCGCGAACGATGCGCAGGTCGTTGGTGATCAGCCACGGACTGGTGACGCGCCGTTCGGTAACCGTCCTGCCTCGCTCGTCACGTCGATAGAGCAGGACCTCGTTCGCGCCGAACGGCTCGATCGCGACCACGCGTTCGGTGTCGTCCATGCCGAACAGGAGCGTCCCGGCGTCCTCGGGGAGAAACGCCTCGCGCTCGGAGAGAATCGGGTGGAACATGCCCGCGAGTGGGTCGTACATGGATCCTGCCTGGTGAAACGGCGCGCAATTCTGCCCGATAAGGATACGATGCCCTCCCTGGCGTTCCCGTGCCCGCGCACCGGCCGCCGCGATACCGAAATGTGCCCGGCGCTGGTGTACGCTTGACGTGGTGCGCCGGTTCGATCCGGCGGACGAAGCGCGATGCTCGCGAAAGGTGAATTATGTCGAACACTACAGGCACCTCGGGGGCCGGTCGATCGACCGTCGCTGCGGGCGCCATACTCGGCGCGGCCGCTGCCGTTTGGGCCGGCCGGCGGATCCAGGAATTTGCTCGCACCGAACGCCCGGAGGGTATGGTGAACTGGAAGCGATCGCTGGAGATCGCCCTCAGGATGAACAAGGAGAGCGCGCTCACCGCGACCGAGCGGGCGAGCCTCTCCGAGGCGTACGGCAAGCTGGTCGACGACTGCGTGCCGCTCATCGGCGAGTACACGCAAACGACGTTGCCAGAGGGCGCGAGAGAGACGTTCGCGTTCGATCGCGTCGATTGGATCCATGCCAACCTGGCCGGGTTCCAGCGGATGTTCGCGCCGATCGAGGAGCTCGACGCCGGACCCGGCAAGAATCGCAACCCGGTGTCGAAGTTCGTCGGCGGCATCAACCAGTCGGTGCTCAGCGCCGAGATCGGCGTGCTGCTCGGGTACATGGCCAAGCGCGTGCTCGGCCAGTACGACCTCGCGTTGCTCGGGCGGGAGCCGGTCTCGGCCGGCAAGCTCTATTTCGTCGAGCCCAACATCAGGGGCATCGAGCGCAAGCTGAACCTGCCGCAGCAGGACTTCCGCATGTGGCTGGCGCTGCACGAAACGACCCATGCCTTCGAGTTCGAGGCATACCCGTGGGTGCGCGAGCATTTCAACGGGCTGCTCGAGCGCTACATGGGGTTCATGCGTGAGGACGCCGAATACCTCCGACAAGGCATGGAGGGCGTGAAGGTGCTGGCCAGGCGCATCCGTGAGGGCAGCGACGGCAACGGCGAGGACTCGGGCACGTGGATCGAGTCGTTCATGAACGCCGAGCAACGGGCGCTCTTTGCCGAGATGCAGGCGCTGATGTGTGTCATCGAAGGGTATTCCAACCACGTCATGAACGCGGTCGGACGCGATCTGCTGCCCAACTACGACTTCATCTCACGGAAGTTCGAGGAGCGCCAGAAGGAGCGCTCCGCCGGCGAGCAGTTGTTCGCGCGACTGACCGGGCTGAATGTGAAGATGGAGCAGTATCGTCAGGGAGAGGCGTTCGTGAACGCCATCGTGGAGCGACACGGGCGCGAAGCGATCGACCGGCTGTGGTCCGGACCGGAGTCGATGCCGTCCATGGCCGAGATTCGCGATCCGTCGCTGTGGACCGAGCGGATCATGGGGTCGAGCCTGAACTGAGCAGCCACACGATTGCAGGCATGATGCGCCCGCCCCGGAGACGGGGCGGGCGTCGCCGTCAGTGCCGGAAGTGGCGAATGCCGGTGAAGTACATCGCGATGCCGGCAGCGTTCGCGGCATCGATCACGAGCTGGTCGTTTACCGATCCGCCGGGCTGGACCACGGCGGTGATGCCGGCCGCGATGCCCTGTTCGATGCCGTCCGGGAACGGGAAGAACGCGTCGCTGGCCATCACCGCGCCCTGGGCGTTGTCGCCGGCCTTGCGGGCGGCGATGGCGCCGCTCTCCAGTCGGTTCGGCTGACCGGCGCCGAGCCCGACGATCGCCTGATCCTTCACGAAGAGGATCGCGTTGGACTTAATCAGCGGGATCGCCCGCCAGGCGAACTCGAGATCCCGGCGCTCCTGCTCGGTTGGAGCCTTGTCAGTCACGAGCGACCAATCGTCGGCCGACTCGTCGATGATGTCGGGTTCCTGCACCAGCAGTCCCCCGGCGATGGGCCGGACATCGAGCTCGGGAACTCGCTGTCCCTCGCGATTCGGTACCTCGAGGATGCGGGTGCCCTTCTTCTTGCGCAGCAGCTCGAGCGCATCCTCGTCATAGCCGGGGGCAAGGATGATATCGAGCTTGATCTTGCGCATCTCCCGCGCGGTTTCGAGATCGACCGGCCGATTCAGAGCGACGATGCCACCGAAGGCAGATACCGTGTCACCCGCGTAGGCAGCCCGATAGGCGTCCGCCAGCGCCTCCCGCACCGCGAGCCCGCAGGGAACCGTGTGCTTGACGATCGCGACGGTCGGTCCGTCGAAGAGCTGGGCGGCGTTCCACGCGGCGTCGGCGTCAAGATGATTGTTGAACGAAAGCGTGTCGCCCTTGATCTGTTTCGCATCAAGGATGCCGGCAGCGGCCTGACCGGGGCGCAGCTGCGTGTACACGGCGGCCCGCTGATGCGCGTTTTCGCCGTACTTCGGGATCGCGTTGCGACGCAGGCCGATCGTCAGCTCGTCCGGGAAGCGCGGGTCGTCGCCGCGCAGCCACGACGACACGAGGCTGTCGTACGCCGAAACGTGCGCGAACGCTTTGGCCGCCAGCGCCCGGCGGAACGCCTGTTGCTCGTCGGCCGGGGCATCGAAGGTTGCCAGCAGGCGGTCGTAATCGGCAGGATCGGTGACGACGGCGACGTGGTCGAAGTTCTTCGCCCCGGCGCGGACCATCGCCGGGCCCCCGATGTCGATGTTCTCGACGATGTCGTCCGGGGTCGAGCCGGGTGCGGTGACAGTGCGCTCAAAAGGGTAGAGATTGACGACGAGGATTGCGATCGGGGAGATACCCGCCTCGTCGAGCTGGCGACGGTGATCGGCGTTTTCCAGCCGGGCGAGCAGTCCGCCGTGGATGGCGGGGTGGAGCGTCTTGACGCGACCGTCCATCATTTCCGGAAAGCCCGTGACATCGGCGACGGAGGTGACCGGAACGCCGGCATCGGTGAGGGCGCGGAAGGTGCCGCCGGTGGAGATGATCTCGACGCCGCGCTGGTGGAGCGCGCGCGCCAGCTCGGCGACGCCGGTCTTGTCGGAAACGCTGATCAATGCTCGCATGGTGTGGCGCAGGCTCCTCAGAGAAGCGGGACGCTGGTGACGTCCCGCCGAATCGTCGCTTGCACCTTACCACCGGCTGACCTGTCGGCGCGAGGCAGAATCAGCCCTTGACCGACCCGGCCGTGAGACCCGCGATGAGCTGGCGCTCGGCGACGAGATAGAAGCCGACGGCGGGAACGAGGGCGAGCGTCACGAACGCCAGCACCCGCGCCCAGTCAGTGAGGTACTGGCCCTGGAACTGGGTCACGCCAAGCGGCAACGTCCAAAGCTCCTCGCGATTGAGCACCACCAGCGGCAGGAAGAAGTTGTTCCAGCTCGTTACCATCGTCAACACCGCCACGGCGGCAAGCGCCGGCCGCACCAGGGGCAGCAGGATTCGTATCAGGAATTCGAAGGGTCCGGCGCCATCGACGTAGGCGGCGTCCTCGAGATCCCGCGGCACCGCGAGGAAGAACGACCGGAGCAGCAAAACGTTCCACGGTAGTCCGAAGGCGACCTGGGGCAGGATGATGCCCCAGATCGAATCGACCAGGTGCATGTTTCGCAGCAGCAGGTAGAGCGGCAGGATCGCCACCGGCAGCGGGAACAGCAGACCGAGCGTGAAGAAATTGAACAGCGGCTCCCGGCCACGAAACTGCATCCGCGCGAGGACGAAGGCGACTGCGCTCG
>JAEVYR010000385.1 GCA_023392645.1 Chloroflexota bacterium
CCGTCATGCTGGCCGGACCCGGCGCATAACGAGGAGGACAACATTCGCATCGTCGTCGAAGATGCGATCGCGACCCTGCCGATGTACGCGCCCGACTTTGAGATCATCGTCGTCAATGACGGCAGCCGCGATCGCACTGGCGCGCTCATCGACGCGTTACACGGCGATGACGGCCGCGTCCGGCCGGTGCATCACGCCACCAATCAGGGGTATGGCGCCGCGCTGCGATCCGGCTTCGACGCTTCGGTCGGCGATTTCGTGATGTTCATGGACGCCGACCGCCAGTTCGATATTCGCGACATCCGCCTGTTGGCGCCATTCGTCGACCTGTTCGACATCGTTGCCGGCTTCAGGATGGAGCGGTCCGACCCGATCCACCGCCGCATCAACGCCGAGATTTTCAACCTGGCGGTCCGTATCCTTTTCGGTGTGCACCTGCGCGATCTTGATTGCGCGTTCAAGATCTTCCGCGGCGAACAAATCCGCAGCCTGCGCCTGACATCTTCCGGCGCGTTGATCAACGCCGAGATTCAGTCGAAGCTTCGGCGGCAGGGCGCGACGCTGGTACAGGTCGGAGTGCCCCATCATCCGCGCGTGGCCGGTCAGGCGACCGGCGGCGACATGAAGGTGATCCTCCGAGCGATGCGGGAGACGATCAGCCTCTGGATCCGCATGCACCGGTACCAGCCACCGGAATCGGCGACCGATCCGCGTCCCTACTATCCCCTCGGCGACGTCCTCATCGCCGGCGGCTCCGCCGTCGCGGCGTTCATCCTCGGGCGGTTTCGACGGCGGTGAACTGGCGTCCGGGCGCTCCACGCAACACACGTTGTCGCGCACAACGACAGACGCCCCGGCAGGTTGCTGCCGGGGCGTCAGCGTCATGGGCGTTCATTCCCGCTGCTACGCGACCTTCTCCACCGCTCGGCGGTTCCGACGCATGTAACGAGCGACATCGCTCATCGACTCGCAGGGAACAACCGGGCGTCGCAGAGCGGTGGCGACATCCTCGATCCGCGAATCATCCAGCAACATCCCGTTCCGATCGGAGATCATCTTCTTCGTCACGAACACCGGCCCGTCGCCGGGCATGTCCTTGAGTTGGTCGATCAGGTCGGTCCCGGTAAGCAGGCCCGACACGTTGATCTCCGTGCCGATGTAGTTGTTCTCGATCGGCTGCACCGCCAGCGCCGCGCCGGTGTGCGCGTTGAATCGCTCGATCGCGCCGGCCATGGTGGGACCGATCAGCGACCCGCAAGCGACGATCCCCTGCTCGTGCGCGAGCACGCCCGGCCGCGCCCGGCGCAGGTACTGATCGAGCGCTTCGAGGAAGAATCGCGTGATGCCGATCCCGTCCTCGACCTGCGGGAACCCGTCGTAGTGCTCGGTGTCGGGCACCTCTTCGCCGACCATCAGGTAGAACTCATCGCCGAGATGGAAAAACGTGTCGCCGCGCTCCCGCATGAAGCGCTCCTGCCAGACCTCGGCCTGGCGGATGACGGCGCGAGCCTCTTCGGTCTCGTAGCGACGGACCCAGATGCGCTCGATCTTCGAGTTCGGCAGCTTGCGCATGCAGGTTCGCGAAAGGCGCATTTGCTTGCTTTGTCGCTCCTGCCCGTGATGGCTGAGACCGACCGGCACACCGGCGATCGAGCGCAGGTGGGAAAACCGAGAGAGATCCTCCAGGCTGCGATCCATCTCCGCGCCGTCATTGATGCCCGGCACCAGCACAAGCTGGGCGTGGAAGTCGAGCCCCGCCGCCTCCAGGCGCCCGAGATCGTCGAGAATCTTGCCGGCGTTCGGGTTCCCGACCAGCGCCACGCGAAGATCGGGATTGGTCGCGTGCACCGAGACGTGCATCGGGCTGATCCGCTGCTCCTCGATCCGTTGCCAATCCTCCTCGGAGAGGTTGGTCAGGGTGACGAACGAGCCGTAGAGCATCGAGTAGCGAAAGTCGTCGTCCATGACGTAGAGCGAGCGCCGCATGCCCTTGGGAATTTGCTTGATGAAGCAGAACGGGCAGGAGTTCTCGCAGACCCGCACGCCATCGAACGTGGGGTCGGCGAAAGTGATGCCCCAGTACTCGTCGCCTTCGAGCTCAAGATCGTAGCGAAGCAGCGAGCCACGCCGATCGACATCGAGGGAAACCTCGGTGGCCTGCGCCTGAAACTGGAAGTCGAGCGCGTCGAGCAGCGGCTTGCCGTTGATGCCGACGATTTGGTCGCCTGCCTCGATGCCGAGCTCCATCGCCAGCGACGCCGGCGCGACGGCTTCCACCGTTCCGGGGGCGCTGGGCACGAGATCGACGCGTCGGTGGGAAAGCGGACTGACAACGGGCATGGAACGTCCTTGCGGGTTCGCGATCGTTGAATCGAAGGGGGTCGCGGGCACAACATTTGCCGGCAGCCATTCAACCGCCGGTCAGCGACATAACACTATCACACATGACGGACCGTGCCGACTCGCGCAGCACGGCCGGCACGGGGTCGGCGCTACGACTGACGCCGCAGCACCAGCGAGACCCAGTCCTCGTGCTGGCGGCGGTTCTCGACGGTCGCGCCGTGTGCGGCGAACGCATCGATCACATCCTGCTCGCGCTCCTGGATGATGCCGGCGAGCACCATCGGGCGACCCGGCTTCGTCGCCGCGACGATCGGCTCGGCCAGCTCGATCAAAATGCGCGCGATGATATTCGCGAACACCACGTCGTATTGGCCCGAGAACGGTTCTCCCGGTCCGACCGAACCCAGGCGGACGTCGATTTTGTCGGCAACGCCGTTGCGCGCCGCATTTTCCTCGGTCGCCCGGACCGCCACGGTCTCGACATCGACCGCGTCGACGTGGCTCGCACCGAGCTTCAGCGCGGCGATGGCGAGAATGCCCGAACCGGTGCCGACGTCGAGGATGACATCGCCCTCTCGAACCGTCTCCTCGACGCCAAGCATGGTCAGTTGGGTCGAAGGATGAAGACCGGTGCCGAACGCCATGCCGGGATCGAGCTCGACGACGACCTCATTCCCGCGCGGCTCGTAGTCGAGCCACGGCGGCTGGATCACGACCCGCTCGCCGATGCGGTGGGTGCGGAAATGCTCTTTCCAGGCGTTGGCCCAGTCCTCCTCGGCCAACGAGGTCACTCGAAGGTCGGAGATCGGGCGCATCTGGCCGAGATGCCACAGCGCCGACCGGATTTGCTCGACCATGGCCGGATCGAAATCAGAATCGGCAACCCACGTCCGAATCGTGAATGGTTTGTCGAGAGCCACGGTCAGGTTGTCGCCGTCGCCATCCTGCACGTAGGGCTCGTCTATCGAAACCCCGTGGTTGAAGCCATAGCGCCCGAGCAGCTCCGACACCGGCTCGACGGCCTCAGCGTGGACGTCGATCGCCAGCTCGTACCAGACGCGATCGGGTTGGTGGCTGGCGGCGTTCACCGACTCGCTGTAGTCGCTCACACCCGCACCTTCGAGTTGTCACCGAGATCGAACTGGCGCGGCGTGCCGGTTACTTCTGCCTTCGCGCCGACCACCGAGTGGTCGATCACCACGCCCTCGACCGTGGCGCCCTCGGAGACGATGCTGTCCGTCACGACACAGCCGCGAAGGGTCGCCCCAGCGCTGATACTGGCGTACGGCCCCACGACCGAGCCGGAGACGTCCGCCTCCGGATGAACGTAGGACGGCTGGATCACCGCGCCGTCGCTGATCGATGTGTCGGTCGCGCTGCCGTTGTCGAGCAGGTAGCGGTTGGTCTGCAGCAGCGCGTCGGGATTGCCGCAATCCTCCCAGACCGGGACGTCGCGAGTGACGAAGGTTTTGCCGTCGTCCAGCATGATCTGGATCGCGTCAGCCAGGAAGTACTCGCCCTTGAGCATCTTCCCTTGCTCGACCTGGCGATCCATCGCGTCGAAGAGATCGGCCGCGTGACGGATGTAGTAGATCCCGATCACCGCGAGGTGGGAAATCGGATCGGTCGGTTTTTCGATCAGCTGGGTTACATGCCCGTCGTCATTCAGCACCGCGATGCCGTAGGCGCTCGGATCCTCGACCTCCTTGGTGAAGGCGATGCCATCGACCCCGGCGTCGCGCAGCCCGGTGAAGTCGGTTTCGAACAGCATGTCCGGGAAGAGGATCAGCGCGTCGTCGCTCACGATCTCCCGCGTGCGCAGGATGGCGTCGGTCTGGCCAAGCATCTCGGGCTGCTCGACGAACGCGAGGTCGACATCGTAGGTCGCCCGCGCCCACTCCTCGATCTGCTCGCCGAGATAGCCGGTAATGAACACCAGCTTGTCCGGATCGGCCACCATCACCCGGTCGAGTACGTGCTCCAGCATCGGCTTGCCGGCGACCGGCACCAGCGGCTTGGGCTTGCTCCACGTGTGCGGGCGCAGACGGGTGCCGAAACCGGCAACTGGCAGAATCACGTCCATGAATGTGTCCTTTCCGATTCGATCAATCGCATATGTTGAAGTCTACGGGAGATACGGCTCGAGACGCGCGCGTATGTTGGCGTCGAAGGCATCGAGCGCTTCCGCCGTGACAAGCTCGAAGCGGTCGAGGTGGAACCCAGGCGCCATCGTCGTGCCCAGCAGTGCCCATGCGCCGCCGGGCGCAAGTTGCGTACCCTGCCACCACCCGGCCGGGACCACGTGTTGCACGACCTCGCCCGCGGCAAGGTCGGGCCCGAGGCGAATTTCACGGAGCTCGCCCTCCGGCGACACCATCAGCATCGTGCACGGGTCGCCGAGATAGAAGTGAAAGACCTCATCGTCACGCAGGCGATGCAGCGCCGACCAGGAGTCGGGAGTGACCAGATAGTAGATCGCGGTTCCCGCCGTGACCCCGTTCGGATCGATGCCTCGCGAGACCCACGTCTGTCGAAACCAGCCGCCTTCGCCGGGCAGCGGCTCGAGACCCAGCAGCGCGATCACGTCATCCGCTCGCATCGTCGCACTCTCCC